>JAITJV010000267.1 GCA_031278755.1 Treponema sp.
TTATGATCTTTTCGGTATATTCAAGCGCCGAAAAACTTGACCGCGATCTCGTCGAGGCGGCCCGTATTCTCGGCGCGTCGCGGTTCAGGGCCTTTCTTACGGTGAGCTTTCCCCTTACCATGCCGGGCCTTTTTTCCGGAGTGATCCTCACCTTCATTCCGTCCATGGGTCTCTTCTTCATCGCCGACATGCTCGGGGGGAACAAGGTGGTCCTTGTGGGAAATCTTATTCAGGAACAGCTCCTTAAAGCCCACGACTGGCCTTTTGCGGCGGCGCTGAGTGTAGTGCTGATGCTTTTAACCAGTCTTTTCCTTTATCTTTATAAAATACTGGGCAGATCAACGGGAAGCGGCGGCGAAAGCCTTGAGGGGCTTGTATGAAAAAAACACGCCGCCCCATGGGGGGGAATACGGCGCAAAAGGCGTATATAAGCCTTGTCATCGCCGTTATGTATATACCCATACTCATCATGATCGTTTATTCGTTCAACCGGAGCCGGCTGAGCTCCGTATGGGACGGTTTTACCTTAAACTGGTACCGCGAACTTTTCAGGGACAGGTCCCTCTTTTCCGCGCTCAAAAACAGCGTCGTCCTTGCGCTGCTTTCAAGTTTTGCGGCGGCGGTCATAGGCACGCTGGGAGCCGCGGGAACGGTCCGGAAAGAAACACGCCTGAAAAACGGCCGTTTTTCAAACGGGCGCTTTTCGGGCGTCCGGCTGCGGCCGCCGGCCGTAATGGAGTACCTTGCCATACTTCCCGTCATGACGCCCGAGATCATCCTCGGCATGGTGCTCCTCGCCTTCTTCTCTTTCCTCGGCCTTCCCTTCGGCATGACCACCCTGGTCATAGCCCACACAAGCTTCTGCATCCCCTACGTGTACCTTCTGGTCAAAGCCAGGCTTTCAGGCCTTGACAAAGGCTGCATGGAAGCGGCCCGCGATCTCGGCGCCACGGAAACGCGGGCCTTTCTTGACATACTGCTTCCCATGGTCCTTCCGGCCGTCGTTTCAGGCATGCTCCTGTCCTTTGCCATGAGTTTTGACGACGTTATCATCAGCGTCTTTGTTACCGGCGTAAACACCAACACCCTTCCCGTGAAGATCTATTCGCAAATAAAAACAGGCGTTACCCCGAAAATCAACGCCCTGTGCACGCTGCTCTTCGGTTTTACGCTGCTGCTCTGCCTCCTTTCCGCATGGCTTTCGCGGGCGCGGGACGGCGCCTGAGGCAAACGCCCGGCTCTTGCGCGGCCTCTTTTCAATCATGTAGTTTTCTGATATGATAACTCAGTTACAGTCGAGGCCGTCCCAAAACTTCAGTTTTGAAACAAGCCTAATTTACAGGGAATCCCGCCCGCAAACGGAAGGATTCCGGGGAGACAACATGAAAACAGTGAAAATTCGCGCGGCGGTTCTGGTTTTCGCTTTTTTGCCCGCCTTCTTTGGCGCATGCCCTTCGGGCGCCGCCAAAAAGCAGTTTACCCTTTTTACCTGGACGGAAATGTTTCCCCAGGAGATCCTCGACGGATTTGAAAATGAAACAGGATACAAAATCAACTATGTGAATTTCGATTACAATGAAACCATGCTCACGCGGCTGGAGGCCGCCAAAGGCGGAGACTACGATCTTGTCATAGCGGACGACTACATCATAGAAACCGCCGTCAAAGAGAAGCTCGTGCAGAAGCTGGACGCGTCGAAACTTTCCAACTACCGCAACATCAACCCGGTTTACCAAAAGCAGTTTTATGATCCCCGCAATGAATACACCGTTCCCTACGGCGCGGGCGTGCAGACCATCGTATACGATCCCGCCGAAATACAAATTCCGATCAGGGGGTACAGCGATCTCTGGAACGAGGCCCTTGTTCAAAAAGTGGGGATCATAGAAAACTACCGGGTGATTAACGGCATGGCCCTTAAAGTGCTGGGGAAAAGCTACAACACCGAAGATCTTGCCGATATACGGAGCGCCGGAGAGTATCTCCGCGCCCTGGCGCCGAATATCAGGCTTATACGCGACGACAATCTTCAGGACGATCTTGTCTCGGGCGAAATCAGCGCGGCGGTGATGTACACATCCCAGGTAACCATGGCCAAGATGGCAAAGCCCGATCTGCAGGTAGTTTTTCCCAAAGAAGGGATAGGCTTTGGAATAATGGCGGGCTTTATCCCCGTAAAGGCGCCCAATCCCGGCGCCGCCTACGCTTTCCTCGATTACATACTGGACGCGCAGCGCGGCGCGGACTGCTTTGAATACCTGGGCTACTACAGCACCTATAAGTCTTCCGATCCGTTCATCGATTCCGGGTACAGTGAATTCCTTACCCTTCCGGACGGCTTCAATATCAATATGGAGATGATACAGAACATAAGCGCGGAAGCCGACGAAGCCCATTCTCTGATCTGGACCGCCTTTAAGGAAGCGGCGGGACAGTAAGCGCGGCCCGCCCGAAACTACGCGGATCGATCCTTCCCCGGCAGGGAAGCGGGAAACGCCCCCCGCCGCTAACGCGCCGGCTGCAGAATACGGAGGGCGTTTTTATAAAGGATCAGCTCCCTTTCGTCATCCCTGAGATCTATCCTGTTGAATTCTTCAAGGCAGGAAGCGGGATCCCACATGGGAAAATCAGATCCGAAAAGAATACGTTCCGCCCCGTATATGCGGATAAGCTCCCGCGCCCTTTCCATGCCAAGATAGGGGATCGCGCTTGACACATCAAGATAGCAGGACCGTCCGCGGAAATACTCAAGCGCCAGATCGTAGAGCGACCATCCGCCGAAATGGGCCGCCACCGCGGTAAGGGCGGGAAAGGCGTCCAGAACCTTTGCAAGCCGCGACGGATGCGAAAACCCGTAGCGGTAATCCCCCGTATGAAAAATGGCTATCATGCGGCCTTCAAGCATTGCGTACATGTCCATCATTTTTTTATCGTCTATGTCAAACTTCTGCATATCCGGGTGCAGCTTGATCCCCTTTAACCCAAGCCCGATCATGCGCTCTATTTCGCCGGCAGGATCGGCCATGTCCCTGTGCAGTGTACCGACGCCGGTAAAAGAAGGGGTCTTTCCTTTACGGGCGTCAACGGCCGAAGCAACATAATCGTTGATCACGGAAACCTGGGCGGGAACGGCGGCGGCCGAAAAAACGACAAACCGGTCTATGCCTCCCCGCAGCCCGCTTTCAACAAGGCCCCCCGTCGTCCCGTTGCAGGCCATGGGGATTTTGTAAAATTCCCCTATGTTTTCAACTGCCTTCGCGGCTATCTTTTCCGGATAAATATGGGCGTGAAAATCAATAACCATGACGGTAGTGTACAGGAAATCAGGCGGAAAATAAAAGCCGCCGCGCGGTTAAAGCCGCAGCGAATCCAGCCAGCCGCTTATCACGGCGCCCGCCTCTGCAAGGCCGTCCGCTTCCGGCCCCGAAAAGCGGTCAAAACGCGGACTGTCCACATCAAGCACCCCGAATACGCCGCCGCCCCTGAAAAGCGGAACAACCATTTCCGAACGGGAAGCGGAATCGCAGGCGATGTGCCCCGGGAATTCATGCACGTTTCCCACAATGACGGGCTTTGCTTCCCGCACGGCCCTGCCGCAGACCCCTTTTCCTTCGCCGATACGGGAACAGGCGGGAAGCCCCTGAAAAGGCCCCAGCACAAGCTCCTTTCCCCTGAGAAAATAAAAACCCGCCCAGTTGACGCCTTCAATGTACATGGCAATAACGGCGGAAACGTTGGCCAGGGCTGAGACGACGTCCGTTTCGCCTTCCAGAACGGACCGCACGGCGGCGGCAAGGCCCGCGCCTTTTTCCGATCCTTTCGCTTCAAATTGAAACACGGCTCCCCCTCTTTGAAGGATACAGTGAAAACAGGCCGCCGGACAAGCCGCGCCCGCATATTCCCCCTGACTTTCACGGCGTCCTCTTGTAGGTGCGGGGGGAAAAATATATAATAGAATGGGGTTTGCGGGGAAAAGATTTAGCTTATGGGAAACCCCGGAGGTTCCCAGAGTTTCCGGGGCAAGAGGCGGTTCCAAAACTTCAGTTTTGGAACAGGCTCAATTACAATCGATAAAACCGGAGTATATGTTATGAAAACAAAAGCGGTGCGCATCTACGGAGTAAACGATCTCAGGCTTGAAGAATTCGATCTTCCCGAAATGAAGGATGATGAAATTATCGCCCGCGTTGTTTCC
>JAITJV010000289.1 GCA_031278755.1 Treponema sp.
AGGTACTCGGCCGCGTCGGTAGCTTCAAGGAAGCCGCCTGCGCAGGCGCTTTCCATGCGGGCCGTGTTGAACGAGGCGCTCCCCATCATTCCGGCAAACATGGCAAGGCACGTTTTTACCGTGTCGAGGCTGTCAAAAAGGGCTTCCTTGTCTTCCTGCAGATCCGTGTCATAGGCGTAGGGAAGGCCCTTGAGGAGCGCAAGCAGGGTAACAAGATTGCCCGCCGTCCGTCCGGATTTGCCCCGGATAAGTTCGGCAAAATCGGGGTTTTTTTTCTGGGGCATGATGGACGAACCGGTGCTCCAGGACTCCGCAAGGCTGATAAAGCCGAATTCCTCACTGGCCCAAATCACCACGTCTTCGCAGAAACGGGAAAGGTGAATCATGGTAAAGGCGCAGGCGGCGGCCGTCTCCAGGGCAAAGTCCCTGTCCGCTACGGAGTCCATTGAATTAATGCCCGGACGGGCAAAGCCCAAAGCCCTTGCGACGGCTTCCCTGTCAAGCGGAAGGCCCGAACCCGCAAGGGCGCCCGAACCGAGGGGGCACTCGTCCAGCCTCCCCAGCGCGTCGGTAAAACGGCCCCTGTCGCGGAGAAGCCCGGCGGCCCAGGCGGCAAGCCAGTGCCCCAGCGTAACCGGCTGCGCCCTTTGCAGATGCGTATAGCCGGGCATAACGCTGAAAGCGTGTTTTTCGGCCAAATCAAGGAGGGTTTCCGCGGTTCCGGCTATACCCGCGCATATTTCAGGAATGGCCCGTTTAAGATAGAGCCTGAAATCCACCGCGGCCTGATCATTGCGGCTTCTTCCGGCGTGCACCGCGCGGCCCGCGTCGCCGAGCCTTTCGGTCAGGAGGCTTTCGATAAACGAATGAATGTCTTCGGCGCCTTCCGCCTGTATGCTTCCCTCTTCAAATTCGCGGGCTATGCGATCAAGCCCGGCGTCCAGGGCGTCCGCTGTTTCGCGGGAAATGATCCCCTGTTTGCCCAGCATCATTACATGGGCGCGGCTTCCCTGTATGTCGTCCAGGGCAAGCCGTTTGTCCACGTCAAGCGACGCCTGAAAAGCAAACGCGGAGGCGGAGGGCTTTTCGTCAAGACGGCCGGCCCAGAGCGGCGGCGTTTGCCGGGGCTTTTCTTCAGGCTTCACCCTGGTTCTTCTTCCCCGCCCTTTTCTTTTTCGGCTCTGTGTGGGCGGCGGGTTTTACCGCTTTTCCCCTGCCGGCCTGTTCCATGAGGGCGCGGACAAGAACGGGCAGTCCGTAGAGCCTGATAAAGCCTTTGGCGTCGGCGTGGTTGTAGAGTTCTCCGGTGGTAAAACTTGCGATGCTGGCGTTGTACAGCGAACAGGGAGAGCTGACCCCCGCGGAACTCACCGAACCCTTGTAGAGTTTTACCGTAACCTTTCCCGAAACGTTCTTCTGCGTGGAATCAACAAAGGCGGAAAGAGCTTCCCGCAAAGGCGTAAACCACAGCCCGCCGTAAATAAGTTCGCCCATTTTAAGCGCGGCCTGCTGCTTGAACGCGTAGGTCTGGCGGTCAAGGCAAATATGCTCAAGCTCCCTGTGGGCGTAATACAGAATGGTTCCTCCGGGCGTTTCATAGACCCCCCGGCTCTTCATTCCGACGACGCGGTTTTCTACCAGATCGGCAAGGCCCACGCCGTTGGCGCCGCCTATTTTGTTAAGGGATCTGATGACGGCGATTCCTTCGGCTTTTTTTCCGTTCACCGCGACGGGAATTCCCTTTTCAAATTCTATTTCGACATACTCAGGCTTGTTCGGAGCCTTCTCCGGCGGGACCGTCATGTTGAGCATTTTTTTGTAAAGCGGTTCGTTTTCCGGATCTTCAAGCTCAAGCCCCTCATGCGAAACATGCCAGAGGTTGTCGTCCCTGCTGTACGAATCTTTTTTCTTCATGGGTACGGGGATCTTCCGCCGCTGGAGGTAGCGTATTTCCTCTTCCCTGCTCTTGAGCTTCCAGATCCGCCAGGGGGCGATGATCTCGATATCGGGGGCAAACGCCATGATCCCAAGATCGAAACGCACCTGATCGTTCCCCTTGCCGGTCGCCCCGTGGGCTATTGCCGCGGCCTTTTCCTTCCGCGCGTAATCAACAAGAACTTTTGCGATAAGGGGCCGCGCGGTCGAAGTACCCAGAAGGTACTTGTCCTCGTACACGGCGCCCGCCTTGAGCGCGGGCCAAATGTAATTTTCAACGTATTCTTTTTTTACATCAGCGACATAGCAGGCCGCCGCTCCGGTATCCAGCGCCCGCTGTTGTATGGCTTTCCAGTCAGCTTCCTGTCCCACATCGACACAAACGGCAATCACATCACAATCGTAATTCTCCCTGAGCCATGGAATGATCACCGTGGTGTCCAGTCCCCCTGAATAGGCAAGGACGATCTTCTTCTTCATGCACTTCTCCTATGATTGTATAAAAGGAAAATATCAGATTCTCCGTATACCGCCATTATCCCCGAAGCCCCGTCCTTTAGACAAGTACGGGCGCCGCGGAACCTGCCGCCTTACATGTAAATCCGGCTATGAAAACCGTCTATACTATACTCCGTCCAGCAATCCCTTCAGGATCTCCAGCCCCTGATCGATTTCCGCGCCGCTTACCGTGTAGGGCGGGAGGAAGCGCAGGGTTTTGGGGCCGGCCGAAAGGAAGAGCAGCCCGGGATTGTTTCCGGCCGCCAGGGCGATTCCCTTTTCCAGCACAGGCCAGGCGTCGGCGGTGATGTCCGCGGCGATCATCAGCCCCCTTCCCCGCACGGCGGCAAGGACGGGATGGTTCCAGCCCCGGATTACGGCGAGGAACTTTTCCCCCTTGCGGCGTATCTCTTTGAGAAAGGCGGGATCGTTGACGGTTTTAAGCACGACAAGGCCCGCGGCGGCGGCAAGGGGATTGCCCCCGAAGGTGCTGCCGTGATCGCCTGATTCAAAAACGCCGGCGGTTTTTTCCCCGGCAAGGACCGCCCCCGCCGGCACGCCCCCGGAAAGCCCCTTGG
>JAITJV010000051.1 GCA_031278755.1 Treponema sp.
CAGGGGGATTCAACCCTGGCTCAAATCAGAAACGCGCTCCAGCGGACGGTTTCCGCCCCCTACCCCACCGACGAAGAACGTAATTTAACGCTTCTTGCCCAGATAGGGATCAGCACCGATTCAAGGCGCGGAGGCGCGGGCGGCGGCTACGATCAGTCCCGGCTTCGGGGTTATCTGGAAATCGACGAGCAGGCCCTGGATGCGGCGCTGCAAACAAAACTTCCCGCAATAAAACAGCTTTTCGGCAGCGATACCGACGGCGATCTTATCGCCGATACGGGCATAGCCTACAATCTGGAAAATCTGGCCAGGCCCTATGTGGAAACAGGCGGCCTTATTACCCTTAAAACCGGAACCATAGATTCGCGCATCAGCCAGGACAGGCGCAGGATTGAGGCCATGGAACGCCAGCTTGCCGCAAAGGAAGCGGATCTTAAAATACAGTACGGCCGCATGGAAGCGGCGTACAACCGTATGGAATCAATGTCGTCTTCCCTTGATAATTTCAGCCAGCGGGCAAATAACAACAGGTAAGAAATGAATATATTAATTAACGGCAGGAGCGCCGATATTACGCTTGAAAAAGAAAAGAACCTCGGGGACGTGCTTTCCGGCCTTGAAGAATGGCTCTACGGTTCCGGACACCATGTAAGCGGCATAAACGTTGACGGCGAGCGTGTGAACGCCCTTTCATTTTCCGGCGTCATGGACCGCCCGGTGGAGGAAATAAGCGATCTCAGCGTTACCACCAGTTCCTGGGCGGAGCTTGCCGTTGAAGCCCTGCTTGATACCCGCCGTGATGCGGAAGACTACGAAAACACCGAATTCGGACAAAGGGCGCAGTTCTTTTCAGCATGGCGGGAAAGTCCGGAAGCCCGTCATCTTGAAAACCGCTTTCCCGGACTTTTCAGGACCGCATGTATGGTTTTTTCGGGCGAAGCCCTGAATCCGGGCGAACTGCGATCCCTTATTGACGAACGCATCAGGGAAATGAAAGACCCCTCAGGGGAACTCGGCCTCCTCTCCCGGCTTGTGGAAGAAACCGCCCTCCGCCTTGAGGATTTGCCTCTGGATATACAGACCGGAAAAGACGGCAGGGCGGCGGAAACGGTGCAAATTTTCTCCGCCCTCGCCGAAAAGATACTCCGCATCTTCGGCATACTCAAAGCGGAAGGGTTTGAGGTTTCGGGCCTTATGGCGGAAGGCCTCCCCGTGTATACTTATATTGAAGAGCTGGGAACCGCCCTGAAGGAGCTTCTCGCAGCCTATGAATCAAAGGATGTGGTTCTTGTAGGGGATCTTGCGGAATATGAACTCGCGCCCCGGCTGCGGAATATTTACCGGGTGATAAATACGCCGGCAAGTACGGCGGAACCGGGGAGGATGTAATTCATTGCGTTTATTGGTAAATCTGTATCCGCTTCAAATGCCTACATTCTGGAAAGAAACAAGCTCAACAGATTCCATTGTTTTTTTTACCGGGCTTGGCGTTATTATCGTCGTCCTTGTCCTTGTCAATGTTTTTAAGTCGAGATTGCCTCAGGGAACAGGAACAGGAACAGGCTCTTTGGGGGGCGGCCCGCGCCGCTTCAGCGGCATCGCGCTGCACAGGCTGGCTGCTTCGGCGGGGCTGAACCGCGATCAGACAAAAATGCTGGAATACGTTTTAAGAAGCGACAACGTCGTTGATCCCGGCCGTTCTCTTGCTTCCTTTACCCTTCTGGACCGTCATTTTAAACGGGCTTACAGAACAATAGAGCGCACGGCCAATACAGAAGAAGAATTGCAGGAGCGGCTTTCGCTGCTTTTTTCCACCCGCAATACCCTTGAATCGTCCCAGGGAACGCCGGGCCTTGCTTCAACCCGGAAGATCGCCGAAAACACCCCGGCGGTAATCAGCATCGGCCGGGACAGTTATCCTGCCAGGGTTATATCCGCCAAAGGGGACGACCTTGTGGTGGAAAACCCAAAGAACGCCCTCGGATCTCCCATACGGCTGCTCAGGGGCGGCAAAATAACCCTTTCGTTTTTTACCAAATCAAGCAAGGGTTTCTCGTTCGAAAGCCGTATACTGGGCGCTTCCGAATCCGGCGAGGGGCCCGTCCTTCATCTGGTGCATTCCGCCCAGATCAAGCGTCTTTCCCAGAGGCGTTTCCGGCGGCGGCAGGCCGTTGTTCCGGCAAACTTTTTCTTTGTCCGCGTTGAAGAATCGGGATGGCGGAAAGAAAAAAAACTGGTGGTTGATAAAAGGCGGCTTTCGGGGAATATAACGGATATTTCAATAGGGGGCTGTTCAATAAAAACCAATGTATCCGTTCCTTCGGGAACAAGGCTTAAAATAGAATTTATGCACGGAGACAACATGAATATTGTGATACTTGGACAGGTGCTGAGGACCAACCGGAGCGGGATCAGCACCGTCATGCATGTCAAATTCCTCAAGGTTCCCCGCCGTTCATTAAACGCCATAAACGCCCTTGTTTATGAATATGATGATACATAATCCTGACGGAGAAGCCTAATGAAAATTGTTTCGATTAAAAACATCAGCAGGAAAGACGTGCCTATCTATTACCGTATGCTTTATACGGGGACCGCGGTTCTGGAATTGATAAAT
>JAITJV010000148.1 GCA_031278755.1 Treponema sp.
ACGCTGTCGGCGGATCAGGTCAATCCCCCCGATATTCTTGCCATCATCGCGTCTTCGGCCGCGGTTCACATTTCAGACATACCCTTCAACGGCCCCATAGCGGGCGTCCGCATCTGCCAGGTAAACGGCGAACTTGTCGTAAACCCCACCTATGAAGAAATCGAAAAATCCACCCTGGAAATAGTCGTAGCAGGCACAAAAAGCGGGATCACCATGGTAGAAGGGGGCGCAAAAGAAGCCGGCGAAGATATTATGATCGAAGCCCTGGAAAAAGCCGGCGGCGTGATACAGGAACTCTGCGGCCTTCAGGATACGTTTCGGGAGCTTGCCGGAAAGGAAAAACTTCCCCTTACACAGTCAAGCTACAGTCTCGAAAACGCCGGGGAAATACGGTCCGCCGCCTTCCCCCTGCTTCAGGACGCCTGTTTTCTTCCCACCAAGCATGAAAGATACAAGGGCGTTGCTTCCGTAAAGGCGGAAACAGCCTCCCGTTATGCGGCCCAGCTTGAGGACGAAAACCAGAAGAAACTTTTTGACGCCCTTTTTGAGGATATGCAGTACGAAATTCTCCGTTCGTCCATTCTTGAAAAGGGAAAACGGGTGGATGGCCGGGGAACGGAAGATATACGGGACATCACCTGCGAAGTAGGTTTGCTTCCCCGTACCCACGGTTCGGCGCTCTTTACGCGCGGTGAAACACAGGCGCTTGCCGTCACCACCCTGGGCACCGTCTTTGACGAGCAGATTTTCGACGACATAGAGGGGGACAAGCGGGAAAATTTCATCCTTCATTACAATTTCCCCCCCTATTCGGTAGGTGAAACGGGGCGTATGGGAACCGGCAGGCGTGAAATAGGCCACGGAAACCTGGCCCGCCGTTCGCTTGAACCGATGGTTCCTTCCAAGGAAGAATTTCCCTATACGGTGCGCGTTGTCTCGGAGATCATGGAATCAAACGGCTCGTCCTCCATGGCTTCGGTCTGCGGGGGGACGCTCGCCATGCTTCACGCCGGAGTGCCCATGAAAAAGCCCGTCGCGGGCATTGCCATGGGGCTTATCACGGAAGGCGCCGAACCGGGCGGCCGTTACGCCATACTTTCGGATATACTGGGTGAAGAAGATCACCTCGGGGACATGGACTTCAAGGTTGCCGGTACGGAAGACGGCATAACGGGCTTTCAGATGGACATAAAGATCGCCGGCGTCAGCCCCGGGATCATGCGGAACGCCCTGGATCAGGCAAAACGGGGAAGGCTCCACATCCTTTCCGTCATGAACGGAACCATAAGCAAACCCAATGCCAAAATCAGCGAATACGCCCCGAAGATAATCACCATGCGCATCGAAATCGACAAGATCGGCGCGCTCATAGGGCCGGGCGGTAAAAACATCAAGGCAATCTGTGAGCAGTATTCGGTAACGATCAACACCGAAAACGACGGCACGGTTACCATTTACGGAAAAACAGCCAAAAACGCCGAGGAGGCAAAGGCGGCCGTTCTCGGCATCGTGCAGGACCCCGAAGTGGGCCGCGTCTACGACGGCGTGGTCAGGCGCGTCATGGATTTCGGCGCCTTTGTGGAGATACTTCCCGGAAAGGAAGGGCTGGTCCATATTTCAAAGCTTTCCCGCCAGAGGATCAACCAGGTAACCGACGTGGTAAAGGAAGGGCAGGAAATTCCCGTAAAACTGCTTGAAATTGACAAAATGGGCAGGCTTAACCTTTCCTATATAGACGCCATAGATCCCCAGGGGTCTGACGACAACGGCGGAGGAGGCCGTGAGGGCGGGGGCTATGGTTCCGGGAACCGGGGTTCCGGAAACGGGGGATACCGCGGAGGCGGGCGATCCAGGGATAACAGCCGCCGCTAGAGCGCAGAATCGGTGAAATTTCCGGCAGCCGGCGCGGTTCCGGCCGAACCCAGCGTCAGATTTATGCGGAAAGATCCGGGCGTGTCCCTTCCCCGTTACGAAACGGAGGGGGCCGCCGGGATGGATCTTAAGGCGCGGCTCGAAAAGGATGTAGTGATTCCGCCGGGCGAACGGGTGAAAATTCCAACAGGTCTTTTTCCTGAACTGCCCCGGGGCTGTGAAGCGCAGGTACGGCCCCGATCGGGGCTGGCCCTGAAGAGCGGTATAACGGTGCTCAATGCGCCGGGAACCATAGACGCCGATTACCGCGGAGAAATTGAAATACTGCTTGTGAACCTTGGAAACGAGCCGTTTACGGTAAAAAACGGCGACCGTATAGCCCAAATGGTAATTTCTCCCGTGTGCCGCTTTCGGATAGAGGAAGCGGAAACGCTGGAAAAAACGGGGCGGGGCGGCCTGGGTTTCGGTTCCACCGGAGTTTAGGGGGAAGCATGGAAAAAAGCGCGGCTGCTCCGCCTTCACGTTCCCTTTCACCCATCATCTTTAAATATATCACCGGCGAAACGATGTTTTCATTCTTGGTGTCTTTTCTCTTTTTCTTTTTTATTTTCTTTGTAAACCAGCTTCTCCTCATGGCCCAGGAAATTCTTACCAAGCGCGTACCCCTGGGGCAGGTCGCCCTGCTCGTCCTCTACGCCTTTCCTTCGATCATAGCGATGTCGGCGCCTTTTGCGTCCCTCGTGGGGACCCTTATGACCGTAGGGCGCCTTACCAGCGATAATGAAATTCTGGTGATGCTTTCTTCGGGCCTTTCCTACCGGAACATCTTTCTCCCCGCGATAGTTGTGGGATTTGTCATCTCTTTAATTTCTTTCGTCGCCAACGATGTTCTGCTTCCGGCGGGAACCGTCCAGTTTTCCCGGCTTTACCGGCGTATCCTTGTCGCCACGCCCGCCCTGGAGCTTGAAG
>JAITJV010000249.1 GCA_031278755.1 Treponema sp.
CGTCCTTGCCGGAATCCGGCGGGGTTTCGGGGATTCCATTCAAAAAAGCTGTGCATACAAACAGATACCGGAGGCATGTCCAAAACTTCAGTTTTGGAACAGGCTCGCTGAACAAATCATATTTGACAAACAGGGTTGTTGACAATATGCGAACATGGTAGATTTTACCATTATGGTTTCACTGAAAGGACGATCGTTTCTTACTCTTCTGGATTATTCGGAAGAAGAAATACGCTTTCTTCTTGAACTTTCAAAAAAGGTAAAGGCTGAAAAAAAATCCGGCCGTGTAAACCGGCGTTTTTCCGGCAAAACACTGGCCCTGATTTTCGAAAAACGTTCCACAAGAACCCGCTGCGCCTTTGAAACCGCCTTTGGTGAAGAAGGGGGCCACCCCGTGTTTCTTTCCACCCAGGACATACAGCTTGGGGTCAAGGAGTCAATAGAAGATACGGCGCGGATTCTCGGCCGTATGTTCGACGCCGTACAGTTCAGGGGCTTCAAACAGTCCGCCGTTGAAACGCTGGCGGAATATGCCGGGGTTCCCGTTTACAACGGCCTTACCGACGATTTCCACCCCACCCAGGCGCTGGCGGACGTGATGACCCTGGAGGAAAATTTCGGCCCCTCGCGGGGGAAAAAACTCTGCTTTGTAGGCGACGGCCGGAACAATGTCGCGCGGTCCCTCATGGTTGTTTCCGCCAAACTGGGAATACACTTTACCGTCGTCACCCCCGCGGCCCTTAATCCTGATCCCATATTAAGAGAACGCTGCGGCCCCCTGGCCGCCGCATCGGGATCCCGCATTACAATAAGTTCCGATTTGGCGGCCGTCGAGGGGGCGGACGCAATTTACACCGATGTATGGGCTTCCATGGGCGAGGAAGGTAAAAAAGAAGAAAAAACCCGCCTCCTCCGGCCCTATCAGGTGAATCAGGCCCTGATGGACAAAACAGGCCGTCCCGGCAGCATCTTCCTCCACTGCCTCCCCGCGGTTAAGGGCGAAGAGGTTGCCGCCGACGTCATAGACGGCCCGCAAAGCAGGGCCTGGGATGAAGGCGAAAACCGCAAACATACGATAAAAGCCCTTATGCTGGCTACGCTGGGGCTGGAAAACGCATAAAACCGCCATTTTCCGCCTTGCCGCGATGCGGTTTTGACAGTATAATAAGACTATTGGAGGAGTGACATGAAAAAACTCTTTTTGACGATCGCCTTGTGTCTTGTCTTTTCCACGGTTTTGTTTGCCCAGAAAATATCAGAGGGCAGTGAATCTGAATATTTTTATATCAATGTAAATATCGAAAAGATCTACGCCTACCGGAAAGGGTATGTAATCCTGTACCGGAAAGGGATCGATCAGATGGCCACAACCTACCTGCCGCTTGAATGGTTCGACGGGGCGGGCGGAAAAGGGGAACTGGTCTCCCTGCAGGCGCCCAACGCATGGCCGTATATGTCGGTTTACTACAAAAATGGCGAATTCAGCCATGTAAAAGTCTACGTGCGCAAGGCGAGGGCCCATGAAACCTGGGGCATTGTACCGCTTCACATTAACATTGACGACAGATTTGAAAATATAAACGACATAAAACTTGAATTTTGATGGATTTCAGGAAGCTCGAAGAAATACAGAAAGCCATCCGGGAAGAAAAACTCGACGGATGGCTTTTTTGTAATTTCCGCCACCGCGACAAACTTTCCGATGAAATACTGTCCATACAGCCCGGCGTTTCCAATTCAAGGCTGTGGGTATACGCCGTGCCGGCCGCGGGGCCCCGGTCCGGTATTCTTAAACTAGTGAGCCGTGTTGAAGAAGACATACTCGGCGGACTTCCGGGGGAAAAAGTCCCCTATACCGGGAGGGCGGAACTCCTTTCCGGCCTCAAAGCCCTGGGGGGGAAGCGCTGGGGGGTTCACAGTTCGGCGACGCTTACCGCAATTTCCTGGCTTGACGCGGGAACCGCGGATCTTCTTAAAGAAGCGGGCCTCACCCTGGTTTCAGCCGCCGGCCTTGTCCAGCGTTTCAAGGGGCTTCTGGACGGCGAAGGGACGGCTTCCCACGAAAGGGCCGCGGCTCATCTGTACGAAACAGTTTCCCTTGCATGGGAAAAGGTGCGGCGGGCCTATGACCGGAAAGAAACAGTAGAAGAAGCCGATATACAAACATTTTTCATGTCCGAATTTGAAAAACGGAAACTCATCACCGATCATCCCCCTATCATCGCCGCGGGCGCCAATTCGGGGAACCCCCACTACGAAGTGCGGAACAGCGCCAAATTCAAAAACGGCGATGTAATACAGTTTGATATATGGGCAAAGGAGCCGGACGGGATCAACGCCGATATTTCCTGGATCGGCTTTTACGGATCCGAAGTTCCGCCGGGGATCGAAAAAAGATTTAACGATCTTGTTTCCGCCCGGGAGGCGGGCCTTGCCTTTATAGGCGGTGAACTTGCCGCGAAACGGAGGCCTTCCGGGGCCGGCGTGGACGGCGTTGTACGGGAACGGCTTATAAGCCTTGGATACGAAAACGCGATACGCCACCGCACGGGCCACGGCATTGATACGGAGGTTCACGGTTCGGGGGTCAACATTGATTCAGTGGAATTCCCCGACGACAGGCTGCTCCTTGACGGATCCTGTTTTTCCCTGGAACCGGGAATCTATTTTAGTGAATACGGGCTGCGCACCGAGATCGACGTGTATATACAAAACGGAAAGCCGGTGGTCTCCGGCGGAAAAAGGCAGTTCAAACTGTTAACCTGCGCCAATGAATGAAGTCCCCTCCGGCCTTATAAAATTTATTCAAACGGGAAACAAATTTCTCATCGCGGGGCACAAGGAGCCTGACGGCGACTGCGTGGGAAGCCAGCTTGCGTTAAGCTCGGTCCTGAGACGGCTCGGCAAGGAAGCGGTTCCCTGTTCGGCCGGACCTTTCAAAAGGACCGAGGTAAAGCCGTACGAAAAATTCTTTATCGGGGAACCCGGAAAGGCGGAAAGGGAAGGATCCCGCGTTATCACCGTTGACTGTTCGGCGGTAAGCCGTACCGGGGATCTTGCCCCCTTTCTGGAAGGGCTTCCCTCCGCGGTGATAGATCACCACGGGGCGGGGGATCATCCCGAACACAGCGCGGAATTTTACCTTGATCCCGGCGCTCCTTCCACCACGTTCATGATACAGCGTCTTATAGGCGCCCTCGGCCTTGAACCGGACAGGGAAGAAGCCCGCCTCCTCCTCTTCGGCCTTTGTACGGATACCGGCTTTTTCCGGCATGTGGATTCAACCGGGGCGGAAACCTTCGCCGCGGCTTCGGAGCTTATCCGCGCGGGCGCAAGTCCCAAGCAGATTTTTCTGGATATCAACGGGGGCAAAAGCCTTGACTCCCGCAGGCTGCTCGCCATGGCCCTTTTACGCGCCGAATCACACTTCGGCGGCAGGCTGATCTTTTCGAGCGAAGAAATGGAAGAAACGGTCCGTTTCGGCTCTGAAGGCCGCGATTCGGACAGCCTTTACCAGATGTTTCAATCGGTCGCCGGCGTTGAGGCCGTCGTAATCATACGGCAGGAAGAGGCCGGCAAATGCGCCGTCGGCTTCCGTTCCCGCGACGCCGTAGATGTTGCGGCAATAGCCGCGTCCTTTGGCGGCGGCGGACACAAAAACGCCGCGGGAGCGGCCGTTCCGGGAACCATCGCGGAACTGCGTCCCAAAATTCTCGAAAAATTTGAAAGAATATTCAATTCTGTTCGTTAACATTTTACTTTCATAAAATATCCCGAAAAAAAAGTTTATGACAATTGTCATATAAATTGAAGCAAAACTGCACTTCTATATCCTGATTCCGATATTCCAGAACAAGGGGTGTCACATGCGGGATCTCAATATTAACGAACTTTACAACAGTTACATTTCAAAAAAAATGAACAAAAAAGAATTTGAAGAAAGCCTGTATAATAACATCATAAGAAATTATCATTGTTTTTCATACGGCTGGAAAAAGGACGATTTTGTTGATTATATGTGCTGGCTTTATCCGCGCATCACGGCCGCGATTGATCATTACCGGGACACCGGATCTTCTTTTGAAGCCTATATGTGCGCCATGCTCCGCTGGTCGGTCAAGGAATTTCGATCCCGAAAAAAAGAATACAGGTTGATGGATTATGCCGCGTGTCTTAACCTGACAGCCAATTCGGAAGAACCGCAGAGCGCCGGAAAATATCAACAGCCTGAAATAGTTTATTCACCGGAAATGGAATATGAGGACGTTAAAACATCCGTAAAAATAGACAACCCCCGGCAGGTATTGATACTGATCCTTAAATCCTATTATTTTCTTTCCGAAGATTTTCTGGAACGCGCCGCGCCCCTTGTCGGCGTAAAAAAGGAAAAACTCAGGAAGATGGTTGATTTCCTCAGGGAACGGAGGCTTAAACGGGAGGATGAAATCCAGAGGCTCCGGGAACGCATCTCCGGCCAGTTTTACCGCTGCATCGCCCTTGAACGCAGGCTGTCTTCGGCCCCGGAAGATCAGCTGGCCTGCAGCCGGCTGAAAGAGCAGCTTGAGAAGTCGCAAAAAAAACTCAGGGCAATGCGCGGACGGCTGTCAAAGATAAAGGTGGAAGCAACCAATGTCCAGATCGCCGAAGCAATCGGCGTTCCAAAAGGTACAATAGACTCAAACCTTCACGCGCTGAAGGTCAAAATGACCACGGGTCAAAAATTCAATCCGTCCGGGATAAGCCTTAATTGACCGGCTTGTTCCGAAACCCGGTTGATCTTGAAACAGCCTTGATCGAAAAAGGAGAACCTGTGGTATACGGTAAAGAACCCCGCTGCGGAATTTTTTGTTTTTTGGTATTGTTGTTCATGCTCAGTTACCGCCACGCCTTTCACGCGGGAAACGCCGCGGATGTATTCAAGCATGCCGTGCTTGTTTTCTGCGCCGATTATATGCTTTCCGGGGAAAAACCCTGCGCCTTTATAGACACCCACGCGGGGGCGGGCCTTTACGCGCTGAACGAAGGATACGCCGCAAAAAACCGCGAATGGGAAAACGGCGCGGGGAAGCTGTTTGCGGCGGGAACGGAAACGCTCCCGCCGCTTCTTGCCCATTATGCAAAAATTGTTTCCGCCGCGGGCGCGTTTCGCGCGGACAAGGCCGCCGCGGGCGGCTTTCCGTCTTTCTACCCCGGCTCTCCGCTTATTGTCCGGACGCTGATGCGCCCCGCGGATCGCGCCGTTTGTTTTGAACTCCACCCATCGGACTTCGCGGCCCTCGGCAAAAATACCGGAACCGACCGCCGTTTTACCCTGCGGAACGAAGACGGCCTTGCGGGCCTCAGGGGACTGCTGCCGCCCCCCTGTAGACGGGGCCTTATCCTCATCGATCCGTCCTATGAAATCAAAAGCGATTTCGCGCTGGTCCCGGAAACCGTTAAAAAAGCGCTCAGGCGTTTTTCGTCCGGGATCTTCATCGTATGGTACCCCCTGCTCGAAACGTACGGAGCCGAAACGGCGGAAGAACTTTTCCGCCTTGGGGGGAAACGCTGCCGCATAGAACTCTACACCGGACACGGGAACGCCCGTGTTCCGGGGGAAGGCCGCAAATCGCCCCGGGGCATGTACGG
>JAITJV010000263.1 GCA_031278755.1 Treponema sp.
CGGTGGATCTTATCATCAAAACCCTCACCGGCGGCGAATACGGCGTGATAAGCGACATGGGCATGATTGGAGCCGTAGGCCACCGGGTGCTCCACGGCGGCGACAAATTCACCAAGAGCGTGATCGTGGACGCCGCCGCCATGAAGGCCTTCAACGAAGTAAAGGATCTGGGGCCGCTCCACAACCCCGCCAACATCATGGGCATAGAAGCGGCAAAAAAAGTGCTCCCCGACGCGCCCCACTGCGCGGTTATGGACACCGCGTGGCATCAGACCATGCCCCCTGAAAGTTTCCTTTACGCCGTACCCTATGAATGGTACGAAAAATATTCGGTGCGGAAATACGGCTTTCACGGAACGTCTTTCCTCTACACCGCAAAACGCGCCGCGGTTCTTCTCGGCAAAAACCCCTTTGAAACGAACCTTATTATCTGCCACCTGGGAAACGGATCTTCGATAAACGCGGTAAAAAACGGATGTTCCTTTGACACGTCAATGGGAATCACCCCGCTCGAAGGCCTTGTGATGGGGACCCGGTCGGGCGACGCGGACCTCGCCATGCCCTTCTATGTCATGCGTAAAACCGGCATGAGCGCCCAGGAAATGGAAAACACCCTCAACAAGAAGTCGGGCCTTTTGGGGATCACCGGCCAATACGCGGACCGCAGGGACATTCAGAAGGCGGTTCTTTCAGGCGACAGGCGCGCGGCCCTCGCCCAGGACATGGAAGCCCACCGGGTAAAGAAATACATAGGCGCCTATCAGGCGGTGCTGGGGCGCGTCGACGCGCTGGTCTTTACGGCGGGGGTTGGGGAATTTGCGACCTTCATGCGGAAGAAGATACTCAACGGCCTTGAAAATACCGGCATCGTGTACGATCCCGCCAAAAACGAAACCGTCCACACCAGAAACGGCGAATTTATTATCTCCGCGGACAATTCAAAGATCCCCATTTATATAATCCCCACCGACGAGGAACTGGTAATGACCGAAGACGCATACGCCCTGATGAAAGGAAGCTACGACGTACATACAAAGTTTACCTATTCGTTCCAGAGCAGGGATTACGAAAACAAGGGGCGGGCGGAAGGACTCAGGGCGGACATAGAAAAGGACAAGGCCCTCGCGGCGCTCGTCGCAAAGCCCCGTTAGCGGCGGCGCTTCGTTTACGGGCCGCCGGCGCGCGGTTATTCCAGCAGAACGGACTGCGCTATTTTCTTTCCTTCGGCCTGCGAAAGGAGCTTCCCTATGATCGCGGCGGCAAAAACGCCCGCGGTTCCCGCGCCGCGGCTTGTGATGGTCCCGCCCGCCGAATCGTCCGTCACCACAGGACGGTCCGACCAGTACGCGCCTTTGACCATCGTTTCCATACCGGGGAAGCAGGTGAATTTCCTGCCCGCAAGCAGGCCCAGGGGGGAAAGCACCACCGCCGGGGAAGCGCAGATGGCGCAGATAAGGGCGCCTGAGGCGGCCTTTTCCTTCAGCAGATCGCCCGCCTCTTTTGAAGCGGCGAGATTCTTCGCCCCGGGCATCCCTCCGGGAAGGATCACCGCGTCCCAGCCCTTCCCGGCAAGATCGGAGAGGGCCGCGTCGGCGGTAATGGTTACGCCGTGGGATCCCGTAACGGCGCGGGCCTTCCCGACGGCGGCGGCAACCACCTCTATTCCCGCGCGGCGGAGATAATCAATGGGGGTGACGGCCTCCACTTCCTCAAAACCTTCGGCCAGCAGAACTATCGCTTTTTTCGGCATGTTTTAATTTTACCACAATGCCGCCGTTTCGTCCATTCGGCCGCCGGCGTTTTTACGGATACAAAGCAAGGAACCGGCTGTAGGCTTCATCCCAGATTTCCCTTCTTCCGGGTGAAAAAACTTCGCTTTTAAACGAATTCTCGACGACGTCGTTCCGCTGATCGTCCCCGTGGAGTTCGCCGAGAGCTTCAAGCTGTATAAGGATGTTTCCCGCGGCGGCGGCTTCCGAAACGCCCGCTACGACCGGTATGTTAAGCGCGTCGGCTGTGAACTGATTTAACATGCGGTTTTTAATTCCCCCGCCTACTACATAGATCACGCCGGTGTTGTGCATGTACGGGCGCAGAAGATCATACGCCTGGCGGTATTTCAGGGCCAGGCTTTCAAGTATGCAGCGCACGATCTGCCCGATTCCGTCAGGCACAGGCTGGGAGGTTTTCAGGCAGAACTCGCGTATCATGCGGGGATAATCGCCCGGTATTACAAAATCATCAGGCCGTACAAAGCTTTGCAGCGGCTTTTCCCGTTCAGCCATGCCGTTTAATTCATCATAGGAAAAATTCGAACCGCCGTTTGCCCACTGCCTGCGGCATTCCTGCAGGATCCAGAGTCCGGAGATATTCACCGTAGAACGGTACGTTCCGTCCCAGTTCGCCTCATTGGAAATTTTCTTTGCCAGAATAGTTTCATCTTCCAGAAGCGATGAAGAACACGAACAAAGAAGAGACCAGGTGCCGCTTGAGATAAAGGTGAATTCCCTGGAACGCGAAGGAGCGGCGAGGGCCGCGCTTGAAGTATCATGCCCCGCGACGGAAATTACCCGCGGCCCGCAGCCTGTTTCACTTCTTATTTCAGGGCTGACTTGTCCAAGGATTTTTCCGGCATAGTCTACGGGCGTAAAGAGCCTTTCGGGAATTCCCGCTTTTTTTATAAGAGGAAGCGCCCATTTTTTCTGTTTCATGTTGTAAAGCTGCGAAGTAGCGCAGGCGGTATATTCGCCGTGTTTTTCGCCGGTAAGAAAATACTCAATAAGGTTAGGCATCATCAACAGGGCGCGGGCGGAATCCAGCGCTTCTTCGCCGTGTTTTTTCATGTGGTAAAGCTTAAACAGGGGGTTGATCTCCCAGTTTGAAAGATACGTCTGCCTGAAAAGCCAATGTCCGCCGCCGAAGGCTTCTATCGCTTCGTTCATGTTCTCTTTGCTGAACGCGGCGTCGCGGTAACTTCTGGGCATTGAAAGCAGCCCTCCCGATTTGTCCAGAAGGCCGAAATCAACGCCCCATGTATCAACGCCGAGGCTTTCAGGGGAGCATGAATGTATTCCCTTTTTGATATTGTCGATGAGCCAGAGGAGGTCCCAGTACGCGCGGCCGCCCAGAAAGCCGCAGGAATTCGGGAACCTGGCTTCTTCACGAAGTTCAATGCGGCAGCCGTCAAAGGCGGCAAGGATCCCCCTGCCGCTGCTCGCCCCCAAATCAAAGGCCAACACCTCGCGTTTCTTCATTGCCGAATCTCCCTGACAAGTTCATCAAGACGCACGCCGTCCCGCGGAATCCACCGCCTCCACCAGGAAACGGATTCTCTTATATCCGAAAGAAAATTGTGCATTACCGCGGCCGTACCGGCAAATACTTCCAGCGTTAAATAAATTTTGCCGCACCGCGGGGGCATATCGCGGGCGGGGGCTTTTTCATAGGACGCCTTCAGGGCGCGGAGAACTTTCCCCCCGTCAATTATTCCCCCGCCGTTATGCTCCGCGGTAAAGGGAAGATGATCCGACGCATGCCCGTTTGTCTGCTGAAGATGAATGACGGGGCTGTAGGCCCCCAGTTCCGAAAGCCATGCGTAGCAGTCGTTGTCTTGCGGCTGCGAAAAAAGATGGGGGATCCGCCGTATTTCTTCCTCAAGTTCCGCCGTGCGCCCCGCTTCCGCCAGCGCGAAGGCCCTGTCGCTGCCCAGCCATGGTTTATGCTTTATACCGGCGCCGGAGGGCAGCGCCGAAAGATCCGGTTTCTGAAAAACAAGACGGTGATGGCCCACGTCTTCGGTAAAATAAAAGGGGGCGCCGCTTTTTTTTGTAACGGCGCCTATAAGATCCCTTGTTTGGCTTATGGTCCACGGGTATTGGTGGGGGGAATACATTTGCTCAATGCCGAGAAACCGGCATTTCCCGGAAGCGGCGTACCGGTTGATTTCAACAAGGCCCTCTTTCAACAATTCAACCGAATCCCGGTATAAGGCGGACTCCTGTAAAACACGATGGGGAAAGCCGTGCGCAAAAAAACCGAGGCCGGCGCCGAGTCCGCAGGCGGCGTCGGCCATCGGCTTAAACCATTTGTCAATCAGCCGCCTCCGCACGCGCGGATCGGTATGGGTCAGGCCCAATGTTGTATAGGTGCCGTGCCCGGAATAGAGGCTGGCTACGCGAACGCCGGAATCTTCCTCCGCCCGCTTTACCTCTTCCACCCAGTCCGCAAGGTATTCTTCTCCCATGAACAGCGGATCAAGTTCGTTGTCCGCGCCGGCTTCGATATATTTCAGCCCCAGTCCGGAAATAAGGGCGCACCATTCCCGGGGCCGGGTCCAGCGCTTATAGGCAAAGCAGTTGTCTATGGCAAGATAAATTTGAGGATAATTTATTTGTTTTTCCGCCTCATTCATAGCCGGATGGGTATTATATCACACATTTATAAGAGCACAACAGGTTTGTTCGCGAACCCGGAGACTGTTCGCCTTCCGCCGTAACATCGACGGCGGAAACGCGGTTCTGTATTGTGGGAGGAGGAGTTTGGCTCGTCCAGCCTGCTATGCCTCCAGGGTAAAAACGGGAGCCTCTACCGGTCCGCGTGGCGCTAATGTTCCCCGCTGCCTTGAGGTTTTCTATCACGCCTGGTTGTGTCATATTACCAAAGAGACCAAAGCCCGCTTCGCCGGTATCCGGACCGGTAATAGTTACCGAATTGAAGTGAACCGTATGGCCGTTCCCATCAAAGGTCCCCATAAAGGTATAAGGAGCGTCGCACGGAGATTTCCATGTCCCGCTGATGCTTATGCCGTTTTCCAGCTTATAATGGGCCGTATTGTCATTGGTAATCTCCGCAAGGCCCGCCGCGTCGTAGATCAGGGGGGGGTCGCCGGTTGTACCGGCGTTTGTCCATGCCCGCACCGCGTAGAGGACGGCGCTGCCGTTTATGGTGCGGCTTGCCCCCAGGGCACAGGCGGTCCCGCCGCCGGCCTGGGTATTCCAGCCGGCAAGGATTTTACCGCCCCGGCTAAAGCCCGACGCGGGCAGGGCTATGGATTTGCCTGTTTCCCCGCCTATGGGCGCTATAGTTCCCGATCCGTTATTGGCGTTGAAGCTGGTCAATATCGCTCTCCAGGGGAAACGTTCCCCGCTTGTATTGACAAAAAGTTAGACATTCGTACCTGCTTACCCGCCGCACGGCCTGCGCCGGACTTTTATGCTTATGAGTAGTACGTCGCTCATTGTATATATTCCCCTGTTTTGGGAAAAAATGTCAAAAAAATACCGCGGTTTTGCATTTACCCCAAAGACAAAAAATTTATGGCTTTCGCCTATACTCCCAGGGGTTAATCAGTTTAATCCCTTCTATACTTTCAAAATCCTGTATGTTACGGGTAATGATTATAAGATGGCGGGTTAAAGCGGCGGCGGCCAGGAGGGAATCCTTGACGGGCAGGGTTTTTCCGGTTTGTCTGCATGACGGGTTCCTTTCCTTAAATTACCTGACGCCGTTTTCGTCCAGAGCCAGTGCACGGTCTGCATATTCAACGGCTGAAAGACTGTGGGCGATAACAATACTGGTGCGGTTTACCGAAAGATCCCGCAGGCCGTCCTGTATCACCCGCCCGGTTTCCGCGTCAAGGGCGCCGGTAACTTCATCGAAGATCAGTATGGGCGGATTCTTGAGGAAAACCCTGGCGATGCACAGACGCTGCCTCTGACCTCCCGATAGCCTTAAGCCTCCGGAACCTATATATGTATCATAAGCATGGGGAAGCGCGCCGATAAAACCATGCGCACCCGCCTTTTCCGCCGCCGCGGCAATTTCCTCCATTGAGGCGCCGGGTTTTCCGTAGGCTATATTTGACTTGTTCAATAACCCGGTTGGTTATTGAACAAGTCTTCCAAAAAAACGCGGATTTCGGGGCGAAATCCACGTTTTTTGCCGTTTTTTAGCGGAAGTTGTTTAAAAACTGAAGTTTTTAAACAACTCTATTTTCCTTTACCGTTCCCGCAACGATATAGCAATCCTGCTGAACAATGCCGATGCGCCTCCTCAAATCCTCTATATCGACAGCCCTTATATCGATTCCGTCAATCATGATCCTTCCGGCGGAAATCTCGCAGAAACGCGGAATAAGGGAGCAGAGCGTAGTCTTGCCTGTGCCGGAGGCTCCGGTAAGGACAACATGTTCGCCGCTTTTTATGGTAAAGGAAATGTTGCTGAAGACATGTTCCTGTTCTTCATTATAGGCAAAGGAAACATCGCTGAACTCTATCTCGCCCCTGATATTTTCAGGCAGCGCCGTCATCGCTCCGGTATTGACAGATTCCCTTTCGGTAGCGGTCTCAAGAATATCCATGAGACGGTTGAAACCCGCCAGCCCTTCCTGATACTGGGACATGATCCTCGAAAATTCAGGCACGGGAGAAGTAAGACAGGCGACATAGAGGAGGAAGGAAAGCATATCCGGCGCGGCAAGTTTTCCGCCGGCCAGCATGATCCCGCCGAAGAATACCGCGGAAACCGTAACAAGCCGGGTAAGGAAGGTAGTGAGTATGGTAAAATACCATGCCTCATGCCTGTAAATTGACGAACGGCTCCTGTAGTATTCCTCATTTACCCTGCGGAATTCCTCTGTTTCAAGTTTTTCATTGCCGAATGATTTTACGGTTCTGATTCCCGCTATACTGTCTTCGATCCTGGAATTGACTTCCCCGATTTTTTCGTAGTTTCTGCCGTAGGCTTTTCTCAGTTTTCCCGCAAAGAACGCTGAATAGAACACCATCACCGGAAGGAAGACGCAGGTTGCCAGTGTCAGGTTTACTATGAAAAGAATTTCGCGATACGCTTTTTTGAAAAGGACATAGATAACCTCTTGTATGTGTGGTTTTGAGGGACGCCCACACCGGCTATGCTATGTTATGCGGAAAAATTACGCCTGCGGGACGCCCTTTGCCTTGTTGATGATGGTTGAATTTTATAGTTTACTTTCATGCAAGGTCTCCCTTTATGTAGTATACTATCACATATCGGAACCTCCGGAAACCCCGGTTGGGTTTCCGGAGGCTCCCTATCATTTTTCTTTGTCAATTTCCACATGCGCCGGTAATTTCGGCCCTTGACAAAATCTTCGGCTTACGGCATTGTACGCAGATTGACAATTTTTCATTTGAAAACTCTTTTATTGTGAATAATATTCCATATTTTTGGAAAATAATACATAAAAAAAAGGGGGCTTGCTTCTAATCTTGAAAAAAAGGAAAGGGAGGATAAATAGCATGGAACAAACTTTTGTGGAAAAGATGGACAAGTCCTTGTCCGGTCTCAAGACCGAAATCATCTCAAACCTCCTTGTAAGCAATGAAGATTTCAAGGAAATTGTTGAAGGTATGGATCCCAAGGATCTTGCGGATATCGCATCTGATGACATAGACAGGAAAATGATTGAAGCCATTGGCTCCCAGGATCTTAAGCGGCTGAGGCTGATCGATTCGGCTCTTACCAGAATTCAGCAGGGAAAATACGGCCTGTGCATAAAGTGCGGAAAACATATTCCCCAGGACAGGCTTGAAGCCATTCCCTATGCGCTTATGTGCATTGAATGCAAAACCGAAGAGGAGCGGCGGAACAGATAGCCCCGTGCATGCGCCCGCAGGGCGTTTACCGGCGTATGCGGCATGGGCCGGCGCAGACTAAAGCCGCGGCACGGGCGGTTGCGCGAGGGCTTTAGCCCGAGCGGCGCGCCGCCCCGCGCATGCAGCCGCAGGATGTGATACCGTCCGCCCCCAACATGGGCCGGCGCACAGTAAATGTTACAGATTAGACGTGGTGAGACTGGCTTTAGCCAGTCGTTGCGCCGCCCCGTGCATGCGCCCGCAGG
>JAITJV010000035.1 GCA_031278755.1 Treponema sp.
TGATCGGCAAGGCTGCGGGCGTCGCGGGTAAACCGGGACGCGTTTTCACTTACCCAGCGGCGTATTCCGGAAAATTCAGCCCAGGCGGTAAAGAGATCTTCCCCGGAACGGAAAAAATAACTGGGAAAACGCCGCCAGGGAAGATGGGCTATGCCGTTTCTCCACACAGGGGCAAGATTTTTAAGATAAAAACGCCGGTAATTTTCTTCCGGTGAAATATCTTCCCGGGGCACTTCGCCGTCATAGGAAAGTTTTACAAGCTGGGTGGAAACGATTTCTTCGCCCCACAGGCGGGCGCGGAAACCGAAGTCCATAAGCTGCCAGTGGAAATTCTTCAGGGCGCCGTCAAAACCGCCCAGACGCAGAAATCTGTCCCTGTCGTAGATCCCCGCGCCGTCAAAAGGATAAAGACAGCTCTGGCCTTCGCGCTGGGGAACGGCAAGGCGGGTGGTAACGGTGTTTCTGAAAAGCGCGGGAGACGCCAGCGTCGGCAGCGCCTCGAAACGAAGGTTCTGCATGACAGGCAGCGTACAGAGCCGCCGTGAAAAATTACGCTCGGCCATACGCCCCGCGCCGCCGCCGGCGATAAATTTCATGTTGTTCCAGAGGACGAAAAAAAGCGGGCCGCCGAGTTCGCCGGCGGCCAGGTTGATAAGCTCGCCGGGGCTCAGATCATCCTGAATCAGTATAAAACGTACAAAGGGGAAACGGACGGAAAGCTCTTCAACGTCGTAGCGTTCGCTGGTGCTTTCCATGGAGATGATATAATCAAAGCCTATTCTTTCAAGTTCCTGAAACAAAGCCCTCCGCGGATAACGGCCGCTGCGGTTAAGGAGAACCGCCTGCAGGCCCGATGAACCGAGCCTTTCCCTGCCTCCCACCGCGGTATAGGCGGGCACGGCCCCGTTAAAAATTGTAGGTATAGTATTCATCACACCCCGCGCAGGAACCTGAATAAGAAAGCCCGCATTGTTCATCATAGAATTTCGCACCTCCGGACCAGATTGTTTGAAGGGATTGGGAAAAAACATTCCCGAGACGGCGCTGTCCGGCCGCGGCTGTTTCCTCCCGGCAGAGGGGGACTGTACCGTCCAAGAGGATCGCCATGTCCCGCATAATATGCCAGCACGGCTGCCTTTCGACAGGCGACAGATCCGAAGCCTGCCGTTTGGGCAGCGCCCCGCAAAAATCATCGTATTTCTGGATTATGATACTGGAAGCGCCCCGTGGCGCCGACTCTTTCCATGAACGGTAGAATTTTTCAATGTCGTCTTCCGCCCCCGAGGTCCTCACCGCCTGGACATAGGCGTCTTTGGGGAAAAGGGCAAAAAGTTTTTTGGCGCATTCAAGCGCTTCGGGAAAACCCGGTCCGCGTATTTCCCGGTAACGGGCGGGATCGGAACTGTCAAGCGAAACGATCCATGAAAGCGGGGGAAGCGGGCTTGTACGCGGGATTTTTTCCGCCTCAAGGGAAAGACGGGCGCATTCTTCAAGCTCCTCATGTTTCCAGCCTACGCCGGAAGTCTCTATCACCAGGGCGAGGGAAGGCCGTGAAAGCGCCATGGAAACAAGCTCCATCTTTTGCGGATGGAGGGCAAGCTCGCCCCAGAGCGAAAGATCTATCACGGCGTCATCCGAAAAGTCCGTAATCCCGTCAAGGAGGGCGGCAAAACGGCCGCTGTCCATAAACCCTTCCTTCAAAAGGCCTGAAGCGGGATAGGGGCAGTATGCGCAGGACTGCGGACACCGCCCGGAAACCTGCACCGCGTAAAAAGCGGGAAGGGTCCGCAGCAGGGAAGGTTTTTCGGCTATAAGCGAGGCCGCGCCTGACGCCGGGGGGACGCCGTTTGCGGCTTCGGCGAAAAGCGAAAGCAGCATAAGATTGCGTTTTGAATCGGCGCAGAATGAAAGCCGGTGGGATCTGAGATCGACGGGCGAAATTTCAGCTTCAATATCAAAGGAATTTATGTCCTTCTGTAAAACAGAAAAAAGGGCGTCCCTGCCGGGTTTCTCGCCGCCTTCTTCTTCGCCGGTGATTTTGCAGAGCATCCCCGCGGTTCCCGGCGCGAGAATTTCAGGGGCAAAACCGTAGGGCCAGCCGTCCGCATAGGAATATTCGGCGGCGTACCGGGTATGCCGTTCGGCGACGGCCCCGGCCAGCGCCGGGTCGAGGAAGGGGCAGTCCGCCCAGGCAAAATAGACAAGATCGTAACCGGATTCCCGTTTGGATATAGCTTCAAGGAGGCTTTTTTTTGTCCATGACGGGGCTTTTACCGGCTCGAGGCCGGGAACGGGAGGCGGTTCAGGCAAAGAAAACCCGTCTTTCAGGAGCAGGACGAGTTTTTCGGTTCCCGGAAAAGCCGCGCTCCGTTCCAGAGCCAGGGAAAGGCTGTTCCTGCCGGCGTAAACCGGCTCCAGAACCCGGGAAGACAGATCGCCGCCGTACAATACCGTGAGAGCCTTCATGGTTAGATTATCGGAAAGGAGGAAGGCCGAAACAAGAACTAACAGCTGCATTCAAGAACTAACAGCTACATAAAAGTATCTGCCGGCGATTTTATCCCTTTACTGTTCCGGTTCTCTCTTATTATACTGATTTTTATGGACGCCGCCCGCAAACTCACCGTCTCGGAGCTTACCGAATACATACGCCGCTGCCTTGAAGGAAATTTCGGCGCCCTTGTTGTAGAGGGGGAAGTTTCCAACTGCAAACTTTCCAGCACCGGCCACCTTTACTTTACCCTGAAAGATCCCGGAGCGGTTATTTCCGGGGTAATGTTCGGCAACAGGCTCCACTCTCTCGCCTTTGAACCCAAAGACGGCATGCTGGTCCGGGTACAGGGCAGGCTTTCGGTCTATTCCCAGCGGGGAAGCTACCAAATCGTATGCGAGGAGATGGAACTGGCCGGCGCGGGAGACATCCTCGCCATGCTGGAAAAGAGGAAACGCGCCCTCGCGGCCGAAGGGCTTTTTGACGAAAAACGGAAAAGGGCCGTCCCCCGCTTTCCCGAAACCGTAGGGGTGGTGAGTTCTCCGACGGGGGCGGCGGTACGGGACATACTCAATATTCTGCGGAGGCGGGCGGCGGGGATAAGGGTGGTGATCCTCCCCTCGCCGGTTCAGGGGCAGGAAGCGGCGGCCGTCATAGCGCGGCGTATAGAACAGGCAAATCAATGGAAACTCGCCGATGTGCTGATTGTGGGAAGGGGGGGCGGCTCCCTTGAAGATCTCCTCCCCTTCTCCGAAGAAATTGTGGTGAGGGCTGTGGCATCTTCGGAAATTCCCGTGGTAAGCGCCGTCGGCCATGAAATAGACTGGGCCCTTTCAGACTTCGCCGCCGATCTCAGGGCCCCCACTCCTTCGGCGGCCGCGGAACTTGTCAGCGAAAACAGGGCGGCGGTTCTTGACGGCGTCTTGAAAACGGTGGAGCGTATACGGCAGATCATGGCCGCCAGGCTGGAACGGGCGCGGCTTTTGATGAGGCCCTTCGGCCTTGAAGATCTGGAACACCGTTTCAGGGGCATATTACAGCCCCGGCTTGTACGCTTTGACGACGCGCGGGAAAACCTGATAACGGCCCTGCAGAGGCATATAGGGAAGCTCCGCCGCCGTCTGGAACTGGCGGCGGCAAGCCTTGAGGCGGGAAGCCCGCTTTCCATACTGGAACGGGGTTTTTCGGTGGTTACGGCGGAAAGCGGCGGAAAAAGCAGCATTGTACGCCGGGCCGCCGGCCTGCGGCAGGGGGACCGTCTTGTCATACGGCCCATGGAAGGTCTCATAACCGCGGTTGTCAGGGAAACAAGCGGAACGCAATAGGGGTAAAAATATGGCGAAAAGCGCAGGCATGAAAAATTTCGAAGAAAGGCTGAAACGGCTTGAGGAACTGGGGGAAAAAATCCGCGGTTCCGATATTCCCCTGGACGAAGCCCTCAAGGCTTTTGAGGAAGGAGTAAAACTGGCCCGCACCCTGGAAAAGGATCTTTCCCGGGTTGAAAGCCGTATCGAAGTGCTGATGAACAACGCGGAAGCCCAGGCGGATGAAAACCCCGAGCTGGAACTTTTTGATGATGAAG
>JAITJV010000100.1 GCA_031278755.1 Treponema sp.
CTGACCCCGGAGATCGCCCGTGACATCAAATTCAAGGTGTATGTTTCGGCCCTTACGCAGCTTAATCTTGACGATCACAACCGCATTCCCACAAGCGACAACAGGCTGCTGCGCCGCATGGTCCGCGATTATCAGTTCCGCGGAAAGGACGCGGCCGGAACGATCAAAATGTGGCCTTCGGTCCAGGCGGGCGAACGCAAGCATATCTTCCCTTTCCAGAACACGGCGGATATTGCGCTCAACTCCGCCCTTGACTACGAACTTTCCGTCCTTAAATACTACGCCGATCCCCTGCTCCGCGCGGTAAAACCCGGTGTACGGGAATACGCGGAAGCGGTACGCCTCCTTTCCTTCCTTGAAAATTTCGCCCCCGTTCCGCCGCAGTATGTGCCGGGGACGAGCATACTCCGCGAGTTTATAGGCGAATCGGAATTCAAATATTAAATGAGAATACTGGACGCGGGGGCGCTAACCGTAACGGTGAAGGAACTTTTTATGGAAGCCAACTTCAGCCTGCCTTCCGATGTAAAACAATGCATACTAAACTCTTTTGAAAATGAAACCTGGCCCGGGGCGAAAAGCACGCTGGAAAAAATTATGGAAAATTTTACCCTTGCCGAAAAAAACCGCGTTCCCGTCTGTCAGGACACCGGAATGGCGTGCGTGTTCCTTGAAATCGGACGGGACGTCCATATCGAGGGCGACATACAAAAAGCCGTTGACGAAGGAATACGGCTTGCCTGTGCCTGCGGGAATCTCAGGGCGTCGGTGGTTTCAGACCCCCTCAGGCGCGTAAACACAGGCGACAATACCCCGGCCATGCTGTACATCGATTTTACCGAAGGCGACAGAGTCGCCGTTACGGCGGTCCCAAAAGGATTCGGCAGCGAAAACATGAGCCGCATCGGGATGCTGGGTCCGTCCGAAGGAAAAGAAGGGATCGTTGAGTTTGTAGTCTCCGCCGTGGAGTCGGCGGGCCCCAATCCCTGCCCGCCTGTAGTCCTTGGAATAGGCATAGGGGGGACCTTTGACAAGGCGGCCCTTGCGGCAAAAAAAGCCCTGCTCCGCCCCCTGGGATCCCGCCACGGCGACCCCTTTTACGCGGCCCTTGAAGACGAGATACTCAAACGGGTCAACGCCCTGGGCATAGGGCCGCAGGGCTTCGGCGGCGGAACCACGGCCCTTTCCGCCGCGGTTGAAGTCCTTCCCGCCCATATCGCATCCCTTCCATGCGCGGTCAACATCAACTGCCATGTAAGCCGCCATGCGGCCCGCGTAATATAATGAAGCGCACGGTCGAGCTTCCCCTGACGCGGGAAAAAGCCGCGGCGCTTGCCGCAGGAGACGAAGTATTCCTTTCAGGGGTAATCTACACAGCCCGCGACGCCGCGCACAAACGGTTCAACGAACTTCTCGACAGGGGCGGCCCCCTCCCCTTCCCCCTTGAGGACGCCGTAATCTACTACGCAGGCCCCACTCCCGCGCCTCCCGGCAGGATCATAGGCTCGGCAGGACCAACCACAAGCGGCCGCATGGACGCCTATACCCCCCGCCTCCTTTTACTTGGACTCCGCGGCATGATAGGCAAAGGAAAACGATCCGAAGAAGTGATCCGCGCCATGCAGCGGGCCGGAGCCGTCTATTTCGGCGCAATAGGCGGCGCGGGCGCCCTCATTTCCCGGTGCGTCACATCCGCCGAAATCACCGCCTTCGGCGATTTGGGCGCCGAAGCGGTACGCCGCCTCACCGTCGAAAACTTCCCTGTTACGGTCGTGATCGACAGCCGCGGAAACGACCTTTATGAATCGGGAAGAAAGGACTATCTGAACCATAAATCTTCCGGAAATGCGTAAGCATGAAAAATGAACTTCCTGTTGAGCCTGTTCCAAAACCCGGTTGGTTTTGAAACAGCCTCTATTGCCACAAAATTACGAACATGCTATCATAGTCTGCGGAGTTAATATGGTTACCATACATGATGTGGCAAAACGGGCGGAGGTATCCATTTCTACCGTTTCAAACGTCATTAATAAAAACAAATACGTTAGTGAAGACCTTGTACGCCGCGTCAGCGCCGCTGTGAAGGAATTGGAATATACCGCCAACCCGATAGCGCAGAAGATGAAATTCAAGTATACAAAAACAATCGGCGTTATAGTGTCGGATATTGGAGGGCTGTTTTTCCCCTATATAATTAAAGGAATGTATGACGTCCTTAACCTGTTAGGCTACAGACTGGTCATAATGGATTCAGAAGGGGTTCATGACAGTATGGGAAGCGTAAAAAAACTCCGTGAAGGTATTACAAGCCTTATTCAGGACAGGGTTGACGGCATTGTATTCGCTTCCACCCTGCCCAAAGAAATGGAAGCGGGCATTATTTACGATCTAATGAAACGATCTTCGTCAAAAAGAAACACGGCGCTGGTCTGCGTCGACAACGATCTAAGCAAATACGGAATAACCTCTGTCTATTCAAATTCAGTCATTGGCGCCGATTTGGCGGTCTCGCATCTTGTTGACGTCGGCTGCAGGCGCATAGGCCATATCACGGGCCCTCTTTTCTTTTCAGTCGTCCAGGATCGTATAACAGGGTACAAGAACGTCCTTGGACGCAATAATCTGTCAATTGACGACGGTAAAATGATAAGCAGCGGCGACTACACCCACAAAAGCGGCTACCTCGCCATGAAGGATCTGTTAACAAAAATACCGGATATTGACGGGGTTTTTGTCGCCAATGATCAAATGTCCGTCGGCGCCCTAAAAGCCATATTTGAGACAGGAAAGCGCGTCCCGGAAGAAATAAAAGTAATCGGATACGATGATGTATTTATTTCCAGCGTCCTCGAACCTTCACTTTCCACCATTCACATTCAAAAACACAGCATGGGGAAAAAAGCCGCCGAACTTCTTATTAAGCAGCTTGAGAACGGCAATAATTCTTCAAAACCGGAATCTTCCATCGAAATCGCCCCCAAGCTGGTTATAAGAAAATCAACGGTCAAAAACGCTCCTGACGACTGGATTCTTGTAGACTGGTAAGATGCGCCGGTTAACCTTTTACCAACGTTTATCACATCTCGACCAATACAACTGCACTTCCTGATAGAATCGTTGTATCAGTTGTCTTGTTCCAGCCGTCAATATCACAGACCCTTCATTTACAATTTAATTTTCCGTCCACTCTTTTATTCCGGACATTCTGTAAATGTCTGG
>JAITJV010000156.1 GCA_031278755.1 Treponema sp.
TCCTTTTTTTCGCTTTCCCACCTGGCGGTCATGGCGTCGCGGCCGGAAGAAAGTTCGGCGATTTCTTTTTCCAGCTTCCCCAGCCTGTCCTTTGACGCCTTGTCTTCTTCACGGGAAAGCGCCTGTTTTTCTATTGAAAGCTGCAGCAGCTTCCGTTCAAGTTTGTCCAGTTCCGTGGGGCGGCTGTCCAGTTCCATCTTGAGCCGGCTTGCCGCCTCGTCCACAAGGTCTATCGCCTTGTCGGGAAGAAAACGGCTGGTGATGTACCTGTCGGAGAGCGCGGCGGCGGCGACGAGCGCTTCATCCTTTATACGGACGCCGTGGTGCACCTCATAGCGTTCCTTGAGGCCCCTGAGTATCGCGATGGTATCTTCAACCGAAGGCTCGGCGGTGTATACCTGCTGAAAACGCCGTTCCAGGGCCGCGTCTTTTTCGATGTGCTTGCGGTACTCGTCCAGCGTGGTGGCCCCTATGCAGCGGAGTTCTCCCCTGGCAAGAGCGGGCTTTAACAGATTGGACGCATCGGTGGCCCCCTCGGCGGCGCCGGCGCCCACAAGGGTATGAAGTTCGTCTATGAACAGAATAATCTTTCCGTCCGAAGCCTGTATCTCGTGGATCACCGCCTTGAGCCTGTCCTCGAATTCGCCGCGGAATTTCGCCCCCGCTACAAGGGCGCCGAGATCGAGGGCGAGGAGCTTCTTCCCCTTGAGGCCTTCGGGCACATCCCCCGCGACTATGCGCCGGGCAAGCCCTTCGGCAATGGCCGTCTTCCCGACGCCCGGTTCGCCTATGAGGACGGGGTTGTTCTTGGTGCGCCGTGAAAGCACCTGCATCACGCGCCTGATTTCTTCATCCCTGCCTATCACCGGATCGAGTTTTTCCTGCCTGGCAAGGGCGGTAAGATCGCGGCAGTACCGGTCAAGAACACGGTACTTTTCTTCGGGGTTCTGATCGGTTACCCGCGTATTTCCCCTGACCTGCTTGAGGGCGCCGAGCACGGCGTTTTTGGTAACCCCCGCTTTTTTAAGGATGTCGGACGCCTTTCCTTCCCCGGCTGCAAGGGCGATGAGGATATGCTCGGCGGAAACGTATTCATCCTTGAGCGAAGCCGCCTCGGCTTCGGCTTGGGCCAGCATCCTGGACGCCGCCTGAGAAAAGTAAAGCTGGGCCGCTTCTCCGTAGATCTTGGGCGCGGCGGCGGTCAGCGCCTCCGTTTCTTTGGTGATCTTTGCCGTATCGGCCCCGATGCGTTCTATGATGGGAAGCACGACGCCGTCCTCCTGCCGTAAAAGGGCAAGGAGTATATGTTCCGCTTCTACCTGTGAATGATCGTCCCTCTGGGCGATGGCGGAAGCTTCGTTAAGCGCTTCCTGGGCTTTGATGGTCAATTTTTCAAAATCCATGTTTTTTCCTTTTTGAATGACGGGGGAGCCTGTTTATTTATTGAGCCTGTTCCAAAATCAGGTTGGTTTTAAAACAGGCTTTAGGAGAAAATTGCCGCTTCTTTATAAGTCAAGCGCTTACGGATCAGGTAATTTTCTCCAGATATAATTTAAAGATACAAAAGAAAAACCCGTTCGGCAAGCAGTTTGCCTGACGGTTAAGGCTGTTTAAAAACGTTTCGGAACAGCTTCCCCGGATTCGGGACCGGGCCGGCCTTTTTTCCGGGAGCTTGTTATCGCCCTGCCGGTATAATAAAATACAATAATATATATGAAAGATCTAAACGCCATACGGGCCAAAAAAGCGTTCATCATCGACATGGACGGGGTGATCTACCACGGCAACAGGCTCCTTAACGGGGCGGTAGAATTTGTCGACTGGCTCTCGGCCAATGACAGGAACTTCCTCTTTTTGACCAACTCAAGCGAACGTTCCCCCATAGAACTGGCCCAGAAACTTTCACGGCTGGGAATCATGGTTGATCCCGAACATTTCTACACCAGCGCGCTTGCCACCGCCAGTTTCCTTGCGACACAGCATCCCGGGGGTTCCGTCTATGTGATAGGCGAACCGGGGCTGATTCAGGCGCTGTACGACGCCGGCTTCACCATGAACAACGTCAACCCCGATTTTGTGGTGGTAGGCGAAGGAAGGGGCTACAGCCTTGAAGCCCTGGAACGCGCCGTGCACCTTGTGCTGGGGGGCGCACGGCTCATAGGAACCAACCCCGATCTGTCCGGCCCTGTCGAGGGGGGAATAGTCCCCGCCTGCGGAGCGCTTGTGGCGCCCATTGAACTGGCCGCCAAGACGAAGGCTTATTTCATAGGGAAACCCAACCCCCTGATGATGCGCCACGGACTCAGGCGCCTTAACGCCAGGCGGGAAGAAACGGTGATCGTAGGGGACAGGATGGACACCGACATAGTCGCGGGCGTTGAATCGGAAATAGAAACCGTGCTGGTCCTTTCCGGCGTTACAAAAGAAGAAGATCTCCCCGCATACCCCTACAGGCCCAAACATATCCTCGCGGGAATTTTCGAAAGTCCCGGCGCCGGTTAAGGGAAGCCCCGGCGGGGCTGAAGCGCGGCGCGCCGTCCGGGCTGAAGCCTTTCGCGTTTTTGCCGCACGCGGCTTTTGCCGGGTAAACGCCCCGCGGTCGCTTTGGGCGGCCGGGCGGAAGGCGCGGTGACGCCGGATCGCCGGTTCGGAAACAGGCTCCCCTTCCCGGGTTATTGAACAAGTCCATTCTTAGTATTCCGATGTTTTTTATATTATATCTTGCTATTTTTTCGTTTCCGCTGTATACTTCCTTCAAAATGAATCCTGCGGTAAAATTGCGGGATAGTTTATCCATGTTTCTCTGTAAGGGGGTTTTTATGGCAAAACGGATTCTTTCAATCAGAACGGTAGTGGCTATTGGAATCGGCGCGGCGCTGGTATTCGTACTCATGCGCTTTGTCCCTGTTCCAACAGGAATTCCCGACACCAATCTCAATCTGGGCATTGCGGTGCTGTCGGTCTTTGCGGCGATCTTCGGGCCGGCGGCGGGCTTCCTTATCGGCATCATCGCCCATACGCTTGTGGATCTTACCTGGGGTTCAATATGGTGGACCTGGGTCGTTGCGGACGGGATCTTCGGGCTTTTGGCCGGTTTACTCTGGAAGGTGTACAAAATTGAAGAAGGCGCGTTCACCGTAAAGGGCGTGATAATCTTCAATGCGGCGCAGATAATCGCCAACCTCATAGCCTGGGTGGTTATTGCCCCGGTGCTGGATATCCTCATATACAGCGAACCGGCCGACAAGGTGTTCCTGCAGGGGCTGGTCGCGGGCGGCCTTAACGCCGCTGTCGTGCTTGTATTGGGAACCATACTTGCGGCGGGGTATTCGCGCCTGCGGGTCAAATCAGGAAGCCTGAAACAGGAGTGAACCGGCCTGCCGCTATACGCTTTGATAATTTTACGTTCAGGTACAGGACTCAAGCTGAACCCAGTTTATACAGTATCAACCTTACAATCAATTCCGGAGAGAAGGTCCTCATTGCGGGACCTTCCGGATCCGGAAAGTCTACGCTCATTCACTGCATAAACGGGCTTATTCCCCACGCCTTTACCGGCGCCGCGGAAGGCTCCCTTTTTATATTTGGGGAAGACGCGGCAAAGATGAACATTCCGGCCATTTCAAAAAAAGCCGGTACGGTGCTGCAGGATACGGACGGGCAGTTTGTCGCGCTTACCGCCGCCGAAGATATTGCCTTTGCCGCGGAAAACGACTGCGTCCCTGTGGACGAAATACGCCGCCGTGTTATCGAAGCGGCGGGTCTTGTACAGATGGAAGAACACCTGGACAAGGCGCCCCAGGATCTTTCAGGCGGCCAGAAACAGCGTATCTCTATTGCGGGGATACTCATGGAAAACACCGATATACTTCTTTTTGATGAACCGCTTGCAAATCTTGATCCCGCCGCGGGAAAGGAAGCCGTGGAACTTATCGACGATCTCCACCGCGGCACGGGAAAAACGGTGATCATTGTTGAACACCGCCTGGAAGACGCGCTCCACCGGCCCGTCGACCGTATCATCGTTATAGACAAGGGCCGTATAACCGCCGACATGAACCCTTCGGAACTCCTTGCGTCGGAGGTGCTGCGGAACACGGGCCTGAGGGAGCCTCTGTACATAAGCGGCCTCCGTTATGCGGGCATTACGGTGCGGGCGGAAAACAGGCCCGAAGATCTTGCCCGCCTTTCCTTTGATCCCGCGCCGATGCGGGAATGGAAAGGGCCGCCGCCCGCCGCGGAAGAAAAAAAGCCCGCGCCGGCCGTTCTTGAAATAAGGAACCTGTCATTCAGCTACGGGGACGGCGCGGAAAAGCCCGCGCTCATTGACGTCAGCCTTGAAATACGCAAAGGCGAATGTTTCTGCATCGCGGGAAAAAACGGCGCGGGCAAATCGACGCTCGCAAAAATTATCTGCGGCTTTGTCAAACCTTCGCCGGGAACCGTTTTTTACGACGGCAAAGACATCGCCCCCCTTTCAATACGGGAACGGGCTTCCCGCATAGGGTACGTGATGCAGAATCCAAATCAGATGATATCCTTCCCCATGATCTACGACGAAGCGGCCCTGTCCCTGCGCACGGCGGGCCTTGCGGAAAACGAGGTGCGCGAAAAAGTGTATGGGGCCCTTTCCGTCTGCGGCCTTTATCCGTTCAGAAACTGGCCGGTAAGCGCCCTGAGCTACGGCCAGAAGAAGCGCCTCACCATCGCGTCGGTGCTGGTGATGAACGTGGAAGTGCTTATCCTTGATGAACCTACCGCGGGACAGGATTTCCGCCGCTATTCGGAGATCATGGAATTTCTTTCGGACCTGGGAAAACAGAAGGATATTACCCTCATTCTTATCACCCATGACATGCACCTTATGCTTGAATATTCGGACAGGACGGCCGCCTTTTCGGAGGGACGGCTCATCGCGCTGGACAGCCCGGCGGCCGTCCTTACCGACGACGGGATCATAGAAAAGGCCTGCCTCAAGCGGACGAGCCTCTACGATCTTGCGGTCATGTCAGGCATTGACGATCCCAGGCTGTATGTGGAGCGTTTCATAGCCTGGGAACGGAACATGCGGGAAACCGCGCGCGGGGCCGCCGTATGAGCCGCTTTATGCTTTCCTATGTTAAGTCAAACTCGCCTGTCCACCGGCTTTCCGGCGCGACAAAAATTATCACCTTTTTGCTCTGGTCCATTCTTGCAATGACGGGCTACGACACGAGGGTCATGCTTGTCATGGGGGCAATGGCGCTGTTTTTCTTCGTTATTTCGGGAGTGCGTTTCCGCGACGTGTCCGTTATTTTCAAACTGCTCCTTCTTTTTATGGTTCTTAACTTTATCGCCATTTACCTTTTTGCCCCGGAACAGGGCGTGCTGATTTACGGAACCCGCCATCTTATAGCAAAGGGCGTCGGCCGTTATACGATTACCGCCGAGCAGCTTTTTTATGAATTTAATTTGTTCCTCAAATACCTCACGCTGGTTCCCGCGGGGATACTTCTTATCGTTACCATACAGCCGAGCGAATTTGCCGCGTCGCTTAACCGCATAGGGGTTCCCTACACCGCAGCCTACGCGGTAAGCCTCTGCCTCAGGTACATTCCCGACATACAGAGGGATTACGAAAACATCTCGCAGGCGCAGCAGGCGCGGGGCATAGAGCTTTCCAAAAAAACGTCGCTCCTTAAGCGGATAAAGGGATCGGCCCGCATACTGCTTCCCCTTATTTTTTCAAGCCTTGAACGCATAGACGTCATAAGCCGCGCCATGGAACTGCGGGGCTTCGGGAAAAACAAAAAACGCACATGGTACTCGTTTCGGCCTTTCACCAAAAAAGACGCCGTGGTGCTGGCGGCCGCCGTGCTTCTTTTCATTCTGGGGATGTGGATTACCTTCGCCGACGGCAGCCGTTTTTACAATCCCTGGATTCCCAAACAGGTTCCTACGGCCCTGGCCGTATCCAGCATATAATGATCCGCGGGAACGGTTTTTATCTTCCCCGCGGGAACGCTTAAATCTACGGCGCTTATTTCATTTCCTTTAAGGGAAACCATCTTGCCGTATTCGCCCCGGGCGAGCATATCCGCCGCGGCGGTCCCAAGGCTCGTCGCAAGAACACGGTCCGACGCGCTCGGTATGCCGCCGCGCTGCACATAGCCCAGGACGGTGGCTCTTGTTTCCATGCCCGTCTCCGCTTCGATTTCCCGCGCTATGCGGTAGCCTGTGGGAAATTCGGCCCGCATCTTTTTTCTGTCCCTCTTGTCCATTTTGGCTTCTTCAATGGAAAGGGCCCCTTCGGCGGCCACTACGATGGAAAATGTTTTCCCCGTCCGGGAACGTTCCACAAGGTGGCGGCCTATGGCTTTTATGTCGTAGGGAATTTCGGGAATGAGTATGATGTCGCCCCCGCCCGCAACGCCGGCGTAGAGGGCGAGCCATCCGGCCTTGTGCCCCATGAGTTCTATCACCATCACCCGGTTATGACTCTGCGCGGTAGAGTGGATCCGGTCTATGGCTTCCGTTCCTATGGCAAGGGCCGAATTAAAGCCGAAGGTCCTGTCCGTGCCTTCAATATCGTTGTCTATTGTTTTGGGAAGCCCGACCACATTAAGCCCTTCGCGCGAAAGGCGGTAGCCTGTTGTATTGGTGCCGTTTCCGCCGAGGACCACAATGCAGTCCAGGTTAAGCGCACGGTAATTTTTTAAGATGGCGGCAACCTTGTCCTCGGCTACTTCGCTGTCGCGGCCGTATGAATCCTTGAAGGGCTTTTCGCGGCTTGCCCCCAGTATGGTGCCTCCGCGGGTAAGAATCCCCGAAAAATCGACGGGACGGAGGATGCGGACGTTTTCCTCGATAAGCCCCCGGTAGCCGTTTGCAATCCCCACGATGGTCATGCCGTAACGGTCATAGGCCGCCCTGCACACACCCCGTATTGCGGCATTAAGCCCGGGACAATCCCCCCCCGCCGTCAGAATTCCAAAGGTCCGGGTAACGCTGTTCCGCACTGTCCCCATAACAATATTATAATAAAATTCGCCGGAATTGTACACCCTTGCTTTTTCAACGAATTTCAATATAAAAATTACTATGCGGTTAAAACTATCGTCAAACTTCAGGTTTCAGCCGGTTCGTTTTTTTGCTTTATGCATTCTTTCCGTTCTTTTTATACAGGCGGCGTACACCGGCCCGGCGGCACAGAGGAAGCCCGGCGGAAAAGAAACTGCGGAAAGCACGGAGGAAAACACGGTGGAAAGCACGGCGCCTGACCGCCTGTTCCTCGCCGGTACGGCGCGCGGCCTTTACAGCATTGACGGAAAGGGGAACGCCGTCTGCCTCCGGCCGGGTCCGGACGTGCGGAAGATCATCAGGGCCGGTTCCGCATGGCTGATTCTGAGCGGAGACGGGATCTTCCGGTCTTCGGATCTCAGGCAATGGGAAAACCGCGGCGGCGGGCTTCCGGTAAAAACCATAAAAGTTTTTGAAGACGGAAAAAAATCTTTTGTCTCGGCGGTGCAGGACATAAAGGATCTTGAAGTAAACACGTCTAATCCCGATGTTATGGTCTGCGCGGTCAGGGATGCGGTTTTTCTTTCCGTAGACGGCGGAATTTCCTGGAGAAGCCTCGGCTCTCCGGCCCTCCGCACCGACGGGATCAAGGCCGCGGCGTCGGCGTATCTTCCCGCCGGAGAATCTTCGGAACTTGTGATTTTTATGTCCCACAGCGTTTACGGCTGTTATTATATCACGCCGGATATTCCCGGCGCCGCATGGACGGCGATCAGTGGCGGACTTGAGGAGCTTGAAACCACCGGCAACGCCGATGAAGTTTCGGACATAAGCGTAAGCGCCGGCCCTGACGGTTCCCCGGTGATCTACGTTTCCCAGACGTTCCGAAAGCGCGTTTACCGTCTTGACTGGAGCGGCAAACGTTTCGTCCCCCTCTGGTCGGGCGGAGAGGATTTCGGCGCCGTTGATTCCCTGGACCCGGGGACGGAACGGCTGCGCTTTCTTGCGGAAGGGGCCGTGTATGAAACCCGCGTTAATACGTTTAATTCCGAAACCCGCGGCGAAACACGGGAAAGACGGGACATCGCCGATCTGATCCGGAACACCGCGGCGGGCTTTGAACCGGATCTCCTCTGCGCCTTTATTGAAGGCAAAGACGAAACGGTTTCCTTAAGCGAACTCTGGCTCCTCCTGCCGGCGAAGGCGCGGAAGCCGCAGGCGGCGGGCCGGAAAGGACTCTACCTGCCGGTTAACCACGCAGGGGATCCCTCGCTCCTCAAACCTTACCTTGACATAATAGCAAGCCGCGGCCTTGATATGATCGTCGTTGACATGAAGGACGATTACGG
>JAITJV010000258.1 GCA_031278755.1 Treponema sp.
GCAAGGATCATGGGGATGCCGTAGGAAGAGGCCCGTTCCGCGGCTTCAATCTTGGTGATGATGCCCCCCGTCCCAAAACCGCCGGCGCCGCCGGCGCTTATGCTTCCGCGTACTCCGGCTATATCCCGCACTTCTTCCACAAGGACGGCGTCCTGATGTTCCCGGGGATTCCTGTCGTAAAGGCCGTCGATATCGCTGACGAGTATCAACAAATCCGCGCTCCAGAGTATCGCCGACTGGGCGGCGAGGTTGTCGTTGTCGCCTATCTTGATTTCTTCAACGCTTACCGTGTCGTTTTCGTTTATGATGGGGACTATTCCTTCGTCTACAAGGGTAAAGAGGGTGTTGCGCATATTGAGGGTTCTGTTGTTGTCGCCGAAGTCATCGCGGGTAAGAAGGATCTGGGCAATGCGTATGCTGAAATTTTCAAAGGCCCGGCGCCAGGCTCCCATCAGTTCCACCTGCCCCACCGCGCAAAGGGCCTGCCGGTAATGTATGTCCTTCTTGCGCGCCCATTTGTCCATGGTTGAAAGGCCGGCTACCTGGGCGCCTGAAGAAACCACGACTATCTGCTTTCCCGCTTTAATGCACGCCGCCGCCTGATCGGCGAACTCGTCAAGAAAGGCTGTGTTGATCCTTCCGTCCGCGTCGGCCAGCGTGTTGGAACCGATCTTAATGACGATCTTGCGGGCGCCTTTAATGAGTTCTTTTATCATGTTTTCCGTATTTGTCCTGAACCGCTCACAAGATACTTGATCGTTGTCAGAGCTTCAAGGCCCATAGGCCCCCGCGCGTGGAATTTCTGCGTACTGATCCCCAGTTCCGCGCCGAAGCCGAATTCCCCGCCGTCGGTAAAGCGTATCGACGCGTTGACATAGACGCAGGCGGCGTCCACGCGGCGGCGGAATTGTTCGGCGGCGTTGATGTCGCCGGTAAGTATGGCCTCCGAATGTTTTGTTCCGTACCGGTTGATGTGATCGACAGCTTCATCGGCGGAAGAAACGGTTTTTACCGCAAGGATATAATCAAGAAATTCGATCCCCCAGTCTTCTTCCGAAGCGTCCTTTATGACAAGGCCCGGCGGAAGCCCCTGGGCCGCACAGGCCGCCCCTGATTCGGCGTCGCAGCGGAGTTCCGCTTTTCCCGCAAGCCGTTCCGCAAGGCGGGGCATAAGAAGCCCAAGGGCGTCGCGGCGCACCAGGAGAGTTTCCACGGCATTGCATGCCCCGGGTTTCTGGAGTTTTGCGTTGGCGATGATCTCAACAGCTTTTTCCATATCGGCGCTTGGCTCAACATAGATGTGGCAGTTGCCTTCGCCTGTCTCTATTACGGGAACGCGGGCGTTGCTCACTACGCGGCGTATCAGGTCTTTTCCCCCGCGGGGAAGAACCACGTCTATAAAGCCGCGGGCGCCGAGTATCTCGTCAACTTCGCCGCGGTTTCCCGAACCGGCAAGAGCGACAGCCCCGCTCACCCCGCCTCCCGCGTCAAGCCCCTTCTTTACGGCCTTAACCAGGGCGCGGTTTGATTCCAGCGCCGATGAAGATCCGCGCAGCAGTATGGCGCAACCCGCCTTGTAGGCAAGGCAGAAAGCGTCTACGGTAACATTGGGCCGCGATTCATAAATAATAGCCGCTACGCCAAGGGGAACCGCCGTCTGTTCGATCAAAACGCCGTTGGGCATCCTCCAGCCTGAACGGATTTTGCCGACAGGGTCTTCCTGGCGTATCACCGTTTCAACGCCTGAAATCATGCCGTCCACGCGTTTGTCATTGAGCAGCAGCCTGTCAAGGAGGGCGTCTTTCATGCCGTTTTCACGGGCTTTCTCCATATCACGGCTGTTTGCCGCAAGAATGGCGGCGCGGTCCTCATCTATGGCAAGGAAAGCCGCCCTGAGCGCGGCGTCTTTTGCGGCGCGGTCCGCGGAGGCAAGTTCAGCCTGGGCCTTTTTAAGTGAAACGAATACACTGTCGAGGGAACCCATACAAGACTCCTGTTGTGCACCCGGAATATTTCTATTCCAAGAATACGGTTTTTATGATACCATAAAATGTTTTTATACACCATGGATTAAGGGATAAGTTCCGGATGAAAAAGCGGCTTTTATCCGTCAGTACCGTTCTCTGTCTTTTCATTTCCTGTGCAAGCTCCCCGCCTGCGCCGGAAGCCGGGGGAGACCGGCGCTCCGGCGGAACCCCTGCGTCCGTGTATACATACCCGGAATATGCAATGGACAGGGTCATCATGAAGGTCAAGGCCGGTTCGCGGGATATACGAAAATATTTTTCTCCCGGCCCGGCGGTCGTGGCGGAAATTCTTGAAGGCGGGGATCTTTTCGAAATAACGTATGATCTGCGGAACATAAAACCCCTGGAAGATTTTGTTTTTACGGTTGATTTTCTTGCGGAAAATAAAAGCACCGGCGATATACGGAAAGACAGTTTTGTCTGGTTAATAAGCGAAGAAGATTCGGGGATTCTTCTCGCCATGGACGATGATCACCAGGAAACCTGGGAAACATATTTTGATTTGTTCAACCGGTATCAAGCCAGGGTAACTTTTTTTGTCCAGGGAACCGTCTGCCCCTTCTGTCTCAAGGCCCGGGAACAGGGGCACGACATAGGCTATCATACGCTGCACCACCGCGAACTGCCGGGTCTGACGGAAGATTCTTTTTTCAGGGAAACCGTTTCCGCGGTGGACGATTTCAGAAAGGCCGGCGTACCACTGACTGCCTTCGACTACCCCTACGGCTTCTGGGAACCC
>JAITJV010000274.1 GCA_031278755.1 Treponema sp.
GGCCTGCGGCGTCTGCGCGGTAAAGACGGAAGAACGGCGGAGGTGCCGCCTTATAAAGCCGGAAACAGCCGGAGCGGCGTTTTCAGGGGCGTCCGGACTTGCCGCCGCGCCGCCTGACGCCTTGTCCGCGCCGTGCGGCGGTAAAGCCGGCTCCAGTTCCTTGGGAGTTTCGGTAAGGGGCAGGGCGGGAATCACCGCCCCGTATTCAAGCGCGGCTTCCATAACCGCGTTAATAAGCGGAACGGAAATCCACGGCCTGCCGCCGTCGTGGATAAGCACATAAGAAGGATCATAGGCGGCAAGAAGCGAAAGGGCGTGATGAACGGATTCCCGCCTGGTTTTGCCGCCGGGAACAAAAAGGATCCGCGGTTCCTGCCCGCCTTCCAGCAGATCCCCGGGCAGCGCCCGCCGCGCGGCATATTCGCCTGATTCAGGATCGGCGGGTACGGCAACGACTATTTGCCTGATACGGTCAAAAAGGGCAAAAGCCGAAACAACCGCGCCCAAAACGGTAAGGGGCTTTCCCCGGCCGTCACAGCCGCCGCCCAGGGACTCCGGAAGTATCCGGTACTCTTTTTTAAGGCCGCCGGCGCAAGCGCCCGCGCGCCCGCCCATACGGGTAGAAGAACCCGCCGCTGTAATTATCGCTGAAAACAGAGCGCCTGAAACCTGTGAAAATACGCGCCCAGCGCCCGCCGGAACCATACCGCGCTATTCGGCTTCCAGGCGCGTATGGATCATGTTTTCCACTTCCTCCCGGGATTTACGGAGGGAATAGGTAATTTCATCTTCAAGGAGTTTTTGCGCCGAATCAAAGAGCTTCCGTTCCAGAATAGGAAGCTCCTTTACCTTGCTCCGGCGGTAAAGAGTACGAACAATAGTAGCAATATTTGCGACGCTCCCTTTTTTGAGAAGATCCAAATTTGTCTGATACCGTTCTTTCCAGTCTGAAGTAATGACCTCGCCGGCTTCACTTAAAAGTTCAAGGGCCTTGAGCGCCTCGTCCCGGGGAACGATGGCCCGTATACCCAGCTCTTCGGCCCTGCCCACAGGCACCATGATGGTCATATCCGAAACTTCAAGGTAAATTACATAGTATAGAATTTTTTCTTTTTTGAATTCTTTCTGTTGAATTGCCTTGATGATGCCCACGCCCTGGCTGGGATACACTACTTTCTGATCGACCTGAAAGCCTTTCGCCTTGCTCATTATTAATCAATACTATCACAAATATGGAAAAACGTCCATAAATCCCGGCAGCCTGCGTTATGCCCGGCGATCCGGGAGCCGCGGCGCCAGGCGCAGGTTTTACGCGTAAAACGCGGCAACCTGTCAGCGCGCAATTCCAAAAGGATTAAGTTTTACGCCCCTGTCGTAGACGTCCGCCCCTTCGGCCTTTTTCAGGGCGTACACCGCCCCGTAGGTGGCCGGGGTCATGAGCGCTTCCACGCCGCATTTAAGGAGGTAGTTGGTCAGCGCGAGGCTCACGAAACTGCTCCACATAAACACGCCGGCCGCCGTCGCTATAAAGACAAACACCAGGCTGTCGACCAGTTCTCCGGCCAGAGTGGAGCCTATGGTCCTTACCCAGAGAAGCTTCCCCTTCATGGCGACTTTGACCCGGGAAAGAACCGCCGAATTGGTGAATTCCCCCGCCCAATACCCAAGGAGGCTTGCCAGCACTATACCGCCCGAACTCATCCCGCCGAGTATTGCCTCATAAGCCGCGCCGCCCGCGTACTCTTCCCATGAAGCATCCCCGGGCAGGATACGGAGCAGAAAAAAGAACAGGGACGAAAGGGCCAGACAGATAAAGCCTGTCCATATTACCCTGCGGGAAGCCCGAAAGCCGTATACTTCGGTAAGAACATCCCCAAAAACATAGGACAGGGGGAAAAAGAGGGTTCCCCCGTCAAAAGCCATGGGAACGCCGAAAAGGGAAAACCCCAAATCCACGATTTTCGCCGAAGAAGCGACATTACTGACAAGGAGGACGGCGACAAAAAAGGCCGTCACCGCGTCGAGATACTTAAAGCGGGCCGCGCCTTTACACCCTAAGCCCACTTAATGAAACCGGACCGGTAGGGATGGACCAGCGCTTCATGCTTGGGCAGAATGCGCACCGTATGGCCCTGAAAACCGGTATCGGAAGTTTCTATCCTTACCTGATACAGGTTCATGTTCTCTTCCGTTCCCGTCCACCTCATTTCCACGCTGTGCGCGTCTTTAATGCCGCTTACCTGGCTGGAAACCGAACCATGGTAGAGTTCAACCAGAACATCCTCCGGCCTGAGGGGTCCCAGGTCTATATAGGCTGTTACGGTAAGGGAGTCGCCCCGCTGCATCACAGGCCTGGCGTTCGATTCGACCTTGTTGATCCTTAATCCGTCCCAGCTCTGACGGAGTTTTGTGAAATATGCGGCCAGGGATTTGGATTCGGCGTAATCGTCCTTTATAATGCGGCGGTAATTTTTAAGCGCCGGAAAGTAAAAATTGTTGGAATAATCCATGAGCATGCGGTGGCTGGACATGGACTGTCCTATGGTCCGCATGCAGGTTTTCATCATTTTAATCCAGTCGCGGGGAAGCCCGTCCCTGCCCCGCTGGTAAAAGAGGGGTACGATATCCCGTTCCAGAAGATCGTAGAGGGCCTTGCTCTCTATGTCGTCCTGAAGCTGATCGTCGTGGTATTCTTCCCCCTGCCCTATGGCCCAGCCGAGTTCGGGATCATACGCCTCGTCCCACCAGCCGTCCAGAATGGAGCAGTTAAGCACGCCGTTCATGGCCGCTTTCATCCCGCTTGTCCCCGACGCCTCCATGGGCCTGCGGGGGGTGTTAAGCCATATATCGCCGCCTGAAGTCAAATAACGGGCCACGGTCATGTCGTAGTTTTCTATGAACACGATGTGGCTTGTAACATCGTACTTTTCCGCAAAGTGTATGATTTCCCTGATGATGTCCTTGCCGGGCATATCATTGGGATGGGCTTTGCCGGCGAAGATA
>JAITJV010000011.1 GCA_031278755.1 Treponema sp.
GGGTAATCGCCGCGGTTGACGCCGCGCACAGCGAAAACGCGCCAAGCGGATACGAAATCGTCGTTGACGGCTGGAAGACGCGCACCGGGATAGACCTCGTTGAGGCGGCGAAAGCGGCCGAACCTTTTGTTTCGGAATTCCTCTTTACCTGCGTGGACCGCGAAGGGACCATGACGGGCATAGACCTTGAGCCGGTAAAGCTGCTCCGCGGGGCCCTTTCGTCCCGCATTACGGCGGCGGGGGGAATTTCCTCTCTTGAAGAAATTGAAACGCTCGCCGGAATGGGCTGCGATGTACAGCTCGGCATGGCGCTCTATACGGGAAAAGTGAAGCTGGACGACGCCTTTGTCCGTTCACTTGACTGGAAGAAAGGGGACGGCCTTCTTCCGGTGATCGTGCAAAGCCCCGACGGGCAGGTCCTGATGACGGGCTTTGCCGGCAGGGAAGCCGTGGCGGAAACTTTCGCGCGGGGAAAGATCTGCTTTCACAGCCGTACCAAAAAGAGGCTCTGGATGAAGGGCGAGACATCGGGCAATACCCTTGACCTTGTACGGCTCAGGGCCGACTGCGACCGCGACGCCGTACTCGCGACGGCTGCGCCCCGGGGTCCCGTCTGCCATACCGGGGACTTTTCCTGCTTTCAGGCGGACAGGCGCTACACCTGGGAATTTCTTCAATCTATCATCGCCGAACGGCTCCGTAATCCCGCGCCCGGTTCCTACACCGCCGCTCTGGATGACGAACTGGTCCGTGAAAAAATACGGGAAGAGGCGGACGAACTGTGTACGGCGAAAACACACGGCGAAGTTGTCTGGGAAGCGGCCGATCTTCTTTACTTCGCCACAGTCCTCATGGCCCGCGAAGGGGTGGGCGCAGGCGAGGTATTGGACGAACTCGACAGGCGGCACAAAAAATAACAAGGAGTTGAAGATTGGGTGTTTACTGGAACACGAGGGTGAGAAGGCTTTCTCCCTATGTACCGGGGGAACAGCCCCGCGATGGAAAATTCATCAAACTCAACACCAACGAGAACCCCTATCCGCCTTCGCCCAAAGTAGTTGAAGCGATAAAGGCCGTTCTTGAAGATAAGGCCGGCGCGCTCAGGCTCTATCCGGACCCGGCCTGTACGGAACTGCGGGAGGCTCTTGCCCGGTGTTACGGCGTAAAGCCGGAACAGGTTTTCGCGGGGAACGGCTCCGACGAAATTTTGGCCTTTGCCTTCGGAGCTTTTTTTGAAGGGGCCGGCGATCCGTCCGGCGCGGGGCCGGTTTTGTTTCCCGACATCACGTACAGTTTTTACCCGGTCTATGCGGAACTGTGGGACGTCCCTTTCCGCGCGGTTCCGCTTGCCGAAGATTTTTCCGTCAACGCCGGCGATTACCGTGTTTCCGCAGCCGGAGTGATCTTCCCCAACCCCAACGCCCCCACGGGCCGGGCTTTGCCGTCCCGGGCGGTAAAATCAATTCTGGAGTATCACGCCGAAAACGCCGGGATCGTAATAATTGACGAAGCCTACGCCGCCTTCGGCGCGGAATCTATGGTTCCCTTCATCAATGAATATCCCAACCTCCTTACCGTGCACACCCTTTCCAAATCCGCGTCGCTCGCGGGACTCCGCGCCGGCTTTGCCGTGGGGAATGAGGAATTGATAGAAGGGCTTTGCCGGATTCGGGATTCCTTTAATTCCTACACCGTGGATCGCCTTGCCCAGGCGGGGGCCGCCGCGGCCGTATCCGACGCCGCCTACTATGAAGAGGTCAACCGCCGCGTTTGCGCGGAGCGGGAGCGGGTTTCCGCCGCGCTTGCGGGCATGGGCTTCACGGTGATCCCCTCGTCGGCGAATTTTATTTTCGCACGGCCTCCCGGCGTTAAGGGCGCGGATTTTTTTGCCCGCCTGCGGGAACGGGGAATTCTGGTGCGCCATTTTAACAAACCGCGGATCAGCGATTTTCTGCGGATCAGCATCGGCGCCGGAGGCGACATGGATGAACTGCTCAAGGCGTGCCGGGAAATACTTTTGCTCCGGGGGGAATCGTGAAAATTATTGACGGCGCCGAATTTGACGCTTACTGGAAAAATCAGGCCGCCGCTTCCCGTGACGAAACGGCGGACGCCGCCGTAAGGGAAATCATCGCGGCGGTGCGGAAAGACGGGGACGGGGCCGTGCGGCTCTTTGCTTCGCGCTTCGACAAAAGCGCCCCCGAAAAAACGGAGGTCCCGCTTTCTGCCGCGCGGGAGGCATACCGGGCGCTTGAGGCGGAAGACCCCCGGCTGGCGGAATCGTTGAACTTCGCCGCGGATAACATACGCCGCTTTGCGCTTGAGCAGAAAAAACAATTTTTTGATTTTGAGTATGAAATGGGAAAGGGGATCATCGCGGGACAGAAGGTCATTCCGGTGGAACGCGCCGCCGTATACGCCCCCGCCGGCCGTTTCCCCCTTGTGTCTTCCGTGCTCATGGGGGCGATCCCCGCCCTTGCCGCCGGAGCGGGGGAAGTGATCCTCGCGTCCCCCCCGCTTGAGGACGGCCTTCCCGACCGGCGCATCCTTGCCGCGGCGCATCTGGCCGGCGTACAGAGGATTTTTGCCGCGGGCGGCGCACAGGCGATCGCCGCCCTTGCGCTGGGGACGGAAAGTATTCCCCGCTGCGACATAATCGCAGGCCCCGGCAACAGGTATGTCGCGGCGGCGAAGCGCATCCTTTACGGCGAGGTGGGCATCGACTTTATTGCGGGTCCTACCGACGTGCTCGTTATTGCGGGCGTCCGGGATGACGGACGGGGCTTTGACGGTGAAGCGGCCGCCGATCTCGCGGCCGCCGATATGCTTGCCCAGGCGGAGCATGATCCCGACGCCAGGGCGCGCGCGCTGGTTCCCTCGCGGGATTTTGCGGAAAAGACGGCCGCCGCCCTGGAACGGCGGCTGTCTTCGCTTGCGTCGGAGGCGGCCCGTTCTTCCCTGGATTCAGGCGGACTCATCGTCGTTTGCGGTTCCAAAGACGAAGCGGTCCGCATTGCGAACGTCATAGCCCCGGAGCATCTTGAACTGCAGATCCCCGGCGCCGAATCGTGGGTTGCGTCCCTCAGGAATTACGGATCCCTTTTTATAGGGAGCCTTGCGGCGGAAGTCCTCGGCGACTATTCGGCGGGGATCAACCACACCCTTCCCACTTCCGGAAGCGCCCGCTTTTCGGGGGGTCTTTCCGTTCGCCATTTTCTTAAAACCGTTACCACCCTCCGCTGTACAAAAGGTGAAGGCTGGGAAAAGGCCGTGGACGCCGCCTGCCGCATAGCCCGCGCCGAAGGCCTCCGCGGTCATGCGGAAAGCGCCGGGGCAAGAAGATGATCCGTATCAGGCGGCGGGATCTTGAAAGACTCTGCACGGATATATTCACCGCCCTGGGCCTTTCCCCGGAGGAAGCCGCGGACTCCGCGCATATCCTTGCGGCCGCGGACGCCCGGGGCATACAGAGCCACGGAACGGCCCGAATCAGGCGTTATGCCGGCGGAATCAGGCAGGGAACCATCCTTTGCGGAGTCGAGCCTCTTGTGCTCCGCGAAACTCCCGTTTCGCTTTCGCTGGACGCCGGAGGGGCCATGGGCCTTTCCCTGAGCAGGCGGTCCATGGAAAAAACCATCGCCATGGCGGAGAAAAACGGCATAGGGGTCTGCA
>JAITJV010000041.1 GCA_031278755.1 Treponema sp.
CTTCAGGGAAATTCCCGGGGACATAGACGATTCGACGGAAATTGACGGCTGTTCGCGAATCAGATATTTTTTTACCATCCTGATGCCCCTTACGATGCCCATACACGCCAGCGTTATTATCTTTCAGGCGCTTTTTGTCTGGAACGATTATCTGTATTCACTTACCTTTCTGACAAAAAATAACGCGCATACAGTAACCCTGGAACTGAAAAATTTCTTTTCAGAGCACGCCGTTGACTGGCCCGGCCTGTTCGCGGCTCTTACAACGGTCGTCGTCCCTATTTTGTTTTTATATCTTTTCCTGCAGAAATATTTTATCAAAGGGCTGACCGCGGGCGCGGTAAAAGGATAAGGCCGTGAAAAAACGAAACCATACGGTATATTTGTTCCTGCTTCCCGGCGTTGCGACGCTTGTTGTCTTTCTTTATTACCCTGTTCTCAGCGCCGTGGGCATATCCTTTAACAAATGGAACGGCCTTGGACCCATGAGATACATCGGCCTTGAAAACTACATAAACCTCTTTATGGACAAAACTTTTTGGCATACCTTTAAACTTACGTTTATATGGGTTTTCCTCAGCGCCGTCGTCCTTACAATCGGAGGATTGATTCTGGCGATACTGGTTGAGTATACGGCCAGGACGCGCTTCATGTCGGGCGTCAGCAGGACCATACTGTTTATGCCCATGATGATGTCCCTTGTGGCGGTGGGCCTTTTGTGGTCTCTCATCCTGAATCCAACCATGGGCCTCCTTAACGTCGTTCTTGTTAAACTCCATCTGGTTGATCCTATGAACCCCCTTTCGCTGCTCGGCAACCCAAAGACCGCATTGTTTGCCGCTTTTCTGCCCGCCCTCTGGCAATGGTCGGGATTCGGCATGGTCGTATTTTCCGCCGCCATAATGAACATACCCAGGGAGCTTCTTGAGGCGGCGGCTGTTGACGGAGCTACGGGGCCGGCGCAATTCTTCAGAATCATCATACCGCTCCTTATGCCTACGATTTTTACCTGCGTCATTTTTAACCTTATCGGCGCGTTTAAGGCGTTCGATCTGATCTATACCATGACAAAAGGCGGCCCCGGCGACGCGACAATGGTTACCGCGGTATATATTTATATCCGGGCTTTTGTGGATTTTGATTTTGGGTATTCTACCGCCATGGCGGTTATGTTGTTTGTTACGGCGTTTATTTTTACGTACGCGCTCAACAAACTAAACAATAAAATAAGTGAACATGTCGCCTATTAGCGAAAATTCATGTTCCCTGAATCATGGGATTAACAGGCGGTACGGAAACTCCGGTTTCCGGACAAGTTAAATATTTTTGGAGGTTTGTGATGAATAAAAGAAGGATTGCTCGGTTTACGATGTTCTTTTTCATGACGGCGTCCCTGTCGCTGTACGCGGCCGGAAAATCACAAAGCGGCGGCAATACTCCGTCAGACGGGAACGCCGGGTCAAAGGTTATAATCTGGTGGCATACCTCGTTAAGCAGCACCCTTGAGTACGAGGAAGGGATCGTAAAGGCGTTGCCGCAGTACGATATTGAATTGAACCGGTATCAGGCGGATGATTTTGCGACGCAGCTGCGCATCGCCTTTTCTTCGGGCATAGGCCCCGATGTTTCCTATACCAACGCGGGCGCAAGCCTCCACGGGTTTATCGACAACAACTATGTGCTGGACATAACCGGCGAATATTTCAGGCGGGGCTGGAACAAAAGAACCTACCCCGAATTTGAAGCCGGAAATTCAAAAAACGGGCGTGTATACGGCATCAGCATCTCCGCCCTGCATCCATGGCAGACGGTGTACTATAACAAGGCAAAACTTGATGAATTCGGAATCAAAATCCCGGCGAGGCTTACAATAGACGAGTTCCTCCCCATCGCCGCCGCAGTCAAGGCAAAAGGCATGCAGCCCATTGCCTTTGGCATTAAGGATCCCTGGGTTGTCTGTGAACTTTTCGGCGACTATATGTTTCAGGTAAGCGATCCGTCCATTGTTGATAAACTAAACAGCGGGGAAGTACATTGGGATACTTCACCCGAGGTCAAGGCCGCCCTGACCGCAATGATAAAGATGGCCAAAGGCGGCGCTTTTGTATCGGGATGGGAGGCTCAGGATCAGGGGTTCGCGATTAATTCTTTCCTGGGCGGAATCTGCGCAATGCTCTATAACGGCACATGGTTTTCCGAATTCATAGACGGCGGGATCAGGAACTGCCCCATTGAAATGGGTTCCTTCATCCTTCCCCTGATTGACAAAAACACAACGATCAAGGGAACCCAGCTCTGGAGCGACTGGGTTGTTTTTATCAATGCAAAGACCAAAAACAGGGCGGCGTCCTACGATGTCATGGATTATCTGTCAAGCGACGGTTACGCGGCCGCGATTTCAAAAGATATAGGGGTATACAGCGGGAACCCCGAGGTTAACAAAACGATTAAACTGCCTCCTGTATTTCAGGCTGAACCCCTGACATCCCAGCTTGATCTGCCCAAATCAATGTACTTTGATTTTGCCTTTCCGACGCCCGTAGTCACCGTGATGAAGGTGGAACTTTCCAAGGCGCTGACGGCCGCGGAAACCGTTGAACAGTGCCTCAAAAACATCGAAGCGGCCCACGCCAGGGAAAGATAGGGGGGCCTGTTTCAAAATCCGGTTTTTGCAGGGAAGCCGTCCGGAAACGGTTTTCGGACGGCCCCGATTCCATTCAGAGGATGTGCCAGATGAGAAAGTTGCGCATGGTCGTCAATGTTTCGGAAAAAATAAGCCGTATAAGCAGGGAAATATACGGACATTTTAACGAACAGACCGGCAGAATCATCAACGACGGGATATTTGCGGGAAAAGATTCACGGATACCGAACAGCAACGGAGTCCGGCTTGACGTTATAAGCGCGTTTAGGGAAATTGACGCGCCGCTGCTACACTGGCCGGGCGGCGGGGTCGCCGATTCATACCATTGGATCGACGGCATCGGACCGCCGGAAGAGCGGAAACTGTCAATCAACCGCTGGTCGTTCGCCGTTGACAACAATCATTTTGGAACCCACGAGTTTTTCGGCCTCTGTGAAGAAATAAACGCGAAACCGTATCTGGTCATGAACGTGGGCAGCGCGGCGGTCCGTGAAACCGCCGAATGGCTGGAATACATCACCTTTGGCGGAGATTCGGAAATGACGCGTTTACGCAAAAAAAACGGAAGAGAAGCCCCCTGGGGCCTTGAGTATCTCTGCTTCGGCAATGAGTGGTGGTTCTACGAGGGGGCGGCCGAATACGCCGAACATTACAAAAGGTTCAACTATTTTGCCAGGGATT
>JAITJV010000081.1 GCA_031278755.1 Treponema sp.
CGGAACTTATACTCCGCGAATCACACAAACTTTCCGCCAATGCGGATGCTGATTTTGAGATCATGAACCAGGCGGAAATAATAGGCGTGGCGTCCGAAACAAGCCGCAGCCTTACCGTCCTCCTCGCCGCGGTCGCCGGCGTTTCGCTTGTCGTCGGCGGAATAGGGATCATGAACATCATGCTGGTTTCCGTCACGGAACGCACAAGGGAAATAGGCATACGCATGGCGGTAGGGGCCAGGAGGGGCGACATCCTTGTCCAGTTCCTTTCCGAATCGGTGATCCTGAGCCTCATGGGGGGAATTACCGGCGTTGCCACAGCCTGCGGAGTGTGCCGGGTCCTTGAACTTTCGGGGATTCCCGTCCGCATAAACCCTTCAGCCGCCGCCGCCGCGGCCCTGTTTTCGGCGTTCGTGGGCATAATCTTCGGGTACTATCCGGCGCGGAAAGCGGCGGGGCTTTATCCCATAGACGCCCTGAGGTATGAATAGGAGAACGGATGAAGCGTTTTGTGCTATTGTTGTTAACAATAACCACATTCAGGGGTTTTGCCGAAGACTCCATCACCCTTGAAAGGGTCCGTACCCTGGCGCTTGCCAATTCCCGCAGCCTCGCCGCGCACAATCTCGCAATCAGAAGCAGCGTCCTTGACGAACGTTCCGAACTGTATTCAAACCTCCCTTCCCTCTCGGTTGGGGCGGGAACAGGGACGAACATCCGCAGTTTACAGAACGGCCTTAAAATACAGGACGCCGTTGACGGCAATATCAACCTTTCAATATCGCAGAAAATTTTCCAGGGAGGCAAAAGTCTTGTCTACAGGCGGATTGCGTCCATAAATACGGAAATCGCGAGGAATGCGGCCCTTGCGGAATATTTCAGCGTTCTTGACCAGGCCGACTCGGCGTATTACGGAGTGCTGGAAGCCGCCGCAAACCTTCTCGCCTCCGAATCATCCCTTGAAACAGCCGCGCTCGCCCTTTCCATCGCGGAGATAAAGGCCCAGGGCGGCATGATAAACCGCGGCGATTATCTCAGGGCGCTTTCTGAAAAAGAAACGGCGGAAAACAACCGCAACAGGGCGCGGCGGGATCTTTCACTGTCCAAAACAAAACTTTCCGCCCTGACGGGCCTTGCGGAACTTCCCGCGCTTCTGGACGTTGACTTCGGCTCGTATGAACTTCTTTTTGCCGCCCTTTATTCCATTGAGGATGAAAAAATAGACGCGCTTTCCGAAACATTGTGGAACAAGGCGGCCGCGGCAAACCCTTCGCTTTTAAACGCGGGGCTTTCAGGCAGAAACGCGGAGTATAACTACTCGCTTGCAAAGCGGGATTTTTCCCCCGTCATCAGCGCGTCATTTTCAACAGGATTTAACTTCTCGTCAAACGGAACGGAATTTTCCGCCGGCCGTCTTTCCCTGAGCGGCAGCATTCCCCTTGACGTCTGGGTAACCGCCAACAATGCGGAAAAAAAGAAGACGGCCAGAGACAGCGCCGCCCTTGACTACCTTGATTCGGCGGCGTCCCTCCGGACGGAACTCAAGACCGCCCTCCTTGACATAATATCCCAGGCGGGAACGGTTCTTTCTTCCCGGAGATCGCGGGAATATGCGGAACAGCATTTTGAATATACAATGGAACTGTTCAGGCTTTCGGGAAATTCCGTATCGGATCTGTCGGATGCGTCGTCGCTTTTAAACACAAGCCGCAGCCAGCTTATACAGGCCGAATACGCGCTTCTTTCCGGCCTTTCACGGCTGCGGAGCCTGTGCGGAATTCTGGATGAAGAAGAACTGATAAAGCTTCTGGAGGAAGTTCCATGAGATCGCTGTCCTTTGACATAGGAACAAGCAAAATATGCGCCATGGTTTTTGACGGTGAAAGCGGGAACATACTGGAGACGCTGCACAGCGGCAATCCTTTCATAAACGGAGGCCGCTCCTGGGAGCGTATACAGGACGGCGAAGCCGTTTTCCGGATTGTTAAAGACATGCAGGAAACGCTGACGAGAAAATACGCCCCCATAAACTGCATGGGAATTTCCGCCCAAATGCACGGCATACTTTACGTTAATTCAAAGGGCAGGGCGGTAAGCCCCCTCTATACATGGCAGGACGGAAGCGGCGCGCTTCCCTTCCGTGACGGGAAAACTTTTACCCAATACCTCAACGGGCTTGCGTCAAAAAATAAATCCCGCCGCTATATTCTTGCTTCCGGCTACGGGCTTGTCACCCACTTTTACCACCTCTCCGCCGGAACAATGCCGGAAGGGGCGTCGAAACTCTGTACCATGGGCGACTATGCGGCCATGCGGCTCTGCGGCGAAGTCCGGCCCGTCATGCACGCCACCAACGCCTGCGGCCTTGGCTTCTTCGATCCCCGGGAGATGCGTTTTGATTATGAAACGCTTGAAGCCGCGGGCATAGACCCGTCAATTTTGCCCCCTATGGTAAAAGATTTTGAAACCGCCGGAGAAGCCGCGGGGATTCCCGCGGCGGCCGCAACAGGCGACAATCAGGCGGCTTTTTTGGGAAGCATGCGCCCGAGCGGGCGCGGCGTCCTCATAAACATAGGCACAGGCGGACAGATATCCTTTACAGGCGAAATATCCGACGGCGCCCCTGCGCTTGAACAAAGGCCCTACTTTGAAGGAAAACCTTTCTATTCGGGGGCTTCATTATGCGGCGGCAAGGCCTACGCCGTGCTGGAAGAATTTTTCCGCGCCGTGCTTCGCATGGCGGGCCTTCCCGCGGACACGCCGCTTTACGCGGCAATGGACGCGGCCCTTTCCGAAGCCCCGGAGGCCGGCCCCCTGCTTGTCGGCACCCTGTTCGAAGGAAGCCGCCGCGATCCCCTTTCGGGAGGCTGGATAAAAAACATCTCCTGCAATAACTTTACCCCCCCGGCCCTGATACGCGGTTTCCTTGAAGGCATAGCCGGCGAACTTTACGATATGCTGCCTCCGGGATTCTCATTCGGATTTCTTGCGGGATCGGGGAACGGTATACGCAGAAATCCCCATCTGCGGCGCATCATCGAAAAGAAATTCGGCCTCCCTCTCATGACCCCGCTTTACGAAGAAGAAGCGGCGTTCGGGGCGGCTCTTTACGCGCTCATAAGTTCAGGACATTTCAGGGGAACCGCCGAAGCGTCGTCCCTGATCAAATACCGCGGCGGGAATGAAGCCGCGGAGACTTCTCCATGAAGATGAAAGTCTCCGTGGCGGCTTCGTCGGGAATAGCGGCCGTTCTCGGCTGGCTCATTCTTTCGGCCCTCCTCTTTTTTATCGTCTGGGCCATGCTTGACCGCGCGCGGCTCATACGGGACAACGACAACGAACGCATCCTCAACACGCTGTTTACCAGTCTCCGCAATTATGACGATTTTGGATCGGCAATAGAATCAAATGAGGTGCTTGCAGGGCGGATCAGGGGATTCGCCGTCTACGGAGACGATCTCCGCACATCATACGAATGCGGAAAAGTTCCGCCTGTATTTGACGAAAGCATGCTGGGCGGCAATCAACGCCAAAACCGTTTCGGCCGTTATACGATCCCCGACCCGCAGGGCCGTTCCGTCAAATTCGTTCTTGGCAGGGGGCGGATGAACAATACGGAACACTCCGCCGAAAATCACCCTCCGCCGCCCGGACGCCCGCGGGGAAGACGCATGGATCCGCCTCCCTTTTTCAGCACATTATTCCGCGGAAAGTACATTTACATCGACGTCGCTCATCCCGCGTACTGGCGCACACGAACACTATCGGCAATAATTGTTCCCGCGGCCGAAATCATTCTTCTGCTTCTGGTGTTCGCCGTACGCCGCCTTTACCTCCGCAACCGCGAATACCGCGGGCGTATCGAAGCGCAAAAAAATCTCGTCGTCCTTGGCACCGCGGCCGGAACCCTGGCCCATGAAATAAAAAACCCCCTCCTTTCCATACGCCTTCAGACAGGCATACTTGAAAAAAGCCTTGAAGGCGGGGGAAAAGAAGAAATCGCCCTTATCAATCAGGAAGTAGAAAGGCTGTCGTCCCTGATCTACCGCGTAAACGATTATCTCCGCGAAGAAAGAGGAAACCCCGTTCCCCTTAACGTGTACGATCTTCTTGCTGAAACTTCGCGGCGTCTGTGCGGCCGCTGTATCATCGGCGAAGATTCCGCGCGTGACGTCCTTGTCATGGCGGACAGGGACCGTTTCCGATCCGTTTTTGAAAACCTGATACGCAACGCGCTTGAGTCAGGCGGCGATGAAAAAGAAACAGGCGCTTCGATAAGCCGGAACCGGAACAGCGTCCGCCGGAACGGCGCCCGCAGGGACGGCGTACTAATCCGCATTTACGACCGCGGCCGCGGCATTGCCCCGCGGAATTTGTCCCGCGTCTTCGATCCGTTCTTTACCAGCAAGAGCACGGGAACGGGTATTGGGCTTTCCGTCGGCAGGCGTTTTATTGAAGCCGCCGGAGGAACGATCACCCTTGAAAACCGCGAAGGCGGCGGAGCGGAAGCGTCGATCAGCATCGCCGAATACACGGGCGGGGACGCGGGTTTAAGCCATGTTCCAAAGGAGGACTTTGATGCGCGTTCTTATCGTTGATGATGAAAAGAACATCCGCGATTCGCTTAAAAAATATCTCGGCCTTGAACACATTGACGCAGTGTGCGCGGACAGCGGCGAAGCGGCCCTTTCCACTTTTAACGCGGAAAGTTTTGACGCGGCAATCCTCGATCTGCGCCTTCCCGGCATGAGCGGGCAAGACCTCCTGGAACACATGCAGAAGCTGGGAATTTCTTCCCCCGTGATCATGATGAGCGCCCACGGCGAAATTCCCGATGCGGTAAAGGCGCTCAAGTCCGGAGCGCGCGACTATCTTGTCAAGCCCTTTGATCCTTCGGAACTTGCCATCAAGCTAAGGACGCTCGTCGAAAACAAACGGCGTGAAAATATAATGGAAGTCCGGAAGCGCACCGGAAAAGAGCAAAGCATGCTCGCGGGGAAAAGCCCCGCAATGCTCCGCCTGTCGGACGACATAAACAGAATCGCGGGAACGGACGTCACCGTACTCATCACCGGCGAAAGCGGAACGGGGAAGGAAGTAGCCGCCCGCGAAATACACGCGCGCAGCCCGGAAAAGGACGAGCCGTTCGTAGCGGTGAACGTGGGCGGCATGCACGAAGGCCTTATGGAAAGCGAACTTTTCGGCCATGAAAAAGGATCGTTCACCGGCGCCGTCGGACGGAAAACAGGCCTTTTTGAACTTGCGGGCGGAGGGGTGATCTTTCTTGATGAAATAGGCGAAATGCCTATGCCCCTCCAGGTAAAGCTCCTCCGCGTTCTGCAGGAAAGAAAAATACGCCGCCTGGGCGGAACAGGCGACATCCCCATACGGGCGCGCATTATTTCCGCGACAAACAGGGATCTTGAAACCATGGTGAAGGAAAGCCGCTTCCGCGAAGACCTCTATTACCGCCTCAACGTGTTCCGCATCGCCATGCCGCCGCTCCGGGAAAGAAAGGAAGACGTCCCCCTCCTTGCCGAATGTTTCCTCGGCCGAGACGGAAGGCCCCGGTGCGCCATCACGCCCGAGGCCATGGAAAAACTCATGTCATGGCCTTTCCCCGGAAATATACGGGAACTTGAAAACA
>JAITJV010000110.1 GCA_031278755.1 Treponema sp.
AAACCAACTGGTGTTAAAGGACTAAGCGGTATGGAGGGCCGGGGCTTTTCCCCCTTGCGAACCGCCCCTGCTGAATGAACGGCGGCGAAACGGCGCGGTTTCAGACCGGGGTGGATCAACATTTAAATACAATGCCCGCATTGTCCGGGTGAAAAAATACAACGGCGGCCATGGGATGTTTTCCGACGGCCGCCGTTGGTGTTTGGCAGCGGTTTTGTGCGTGAACGCGGCAAACTCTTAAGCCGTATGCCGCAACGCGCGGTAGTAGTTTATAAGGCAGCCGTCCGCAAGGATACGCCGTTCGGCTCCGGTAAGTTCTCCCAAATGTGCGGAAAACTCCCGCGCGGAAAACTCCCGCGCCGTTTTTCCTTCGCCTGCAATGACATAGCCCCTTACGGCGCCGGCCCCGTCAAGCAGGGCCTTTCGTATTCCCGGAAAAAAAACGCAGCAGCCGGGCGCAAGGGAGCTTTCGTCCTCGACGATGAAGGGAAGTATGCCCCAGTTGATAAGGTTTGACCGGTAACGTTTGGTGGCGTATTCAAGGGCCAGGTTCGCCCATGCGCCGAGCACGCGCTGGCAGGACGCCGCCTGTTCGCGGGCCGAACCGTCCCCGGGCTTGCGCGCGTAGATTGCGCTCCCTATGCCAATCTCCGAAATATCAAGGCCGCCGCAGCCGGGCGCCGCTCTTGCCGCGTTGAGGATGTTTGCCGCTTCGCCGTCCGGTTTTCCCTTCCGGAGATCCGCTTCAAGAGCCTGTATCTCTTTTGCCCTTTTTACATAGAGGGGATCCTTCCGGCTCAGTGTAAATTCCGCAAGGCGGAGGGGGTTGGATCGGTAGGAAGATGTTTCCCCCGAAGGGATAAGCTCGTCCGTAGTGGTTACCGGATCGGTGATAAAGCCCGCGATTTTGATCACGAGGTTTTCCGGCAGCGGGGGAATCGGAGGCCAGTCTTTGATGTTGGGTCCGAACACAAGTTCCGTTTCCGGATGCGGTTTTCCCCGGTAGACTCGTTTTTCGTAAATTCCCCTGTCGAAGAAAAACTTCGCCCCGCCCGGGCCGGAGTCATAGTCGATTTCCGTTGCCGCGGTAAGCCTCCCGCCGTTTGCCGCGGTAGCCGCTATGGACCGCGCGTCCATGAGGGCGACCTCCGCGATCTGTCCCTCGTTCGGTTTTGAGCCTTCCCTGTTGGGGAAATTCCTTGTCGTATGCCTGATCGAAAAATCACCGTTTGCGGGAACGTCCCCGGCCCCGAAGCAGGGGCCGCAAAACGCTTCCCTTATCACCGCCCCGGCGGAAAGGAGTTTCGCCGCGGCGCCGTTTCTTACCAGTTCCAGCATCGTGGGCTGGCTTTCAGGATAGACGCTCAGTGAAAAAATACCTGAGCCTGTTGATTTTCCGTCAAGGATGCCGGCGGCCGCCATGATGTTTTCAAACGATCCGCCTGAACAGCCCGCGATGATCCCCTGTTCAACATAAATACCGCCGCCGCGTATTTTTTCGGCAAGGTTCATCGTAAGGCCCGGAACGCCTACCGCCTTGAGGCATTCTTTTTCCGTTTCGGCGAATATATCTTTCGCGTTTGCCTTGAGTTCGCGTATGGTGTACACATTGGACGGATGAAAAGGAAGGGCTATAACAGGCTCAACGGCGTCAAGATCAACGCTGACAAGCCCGTCGTAATAGGCCGCGCCGGCCGGGGCCAGTTTCCGGTAGTCGTCCCCGCGGCCCCGCAGTTCAAGGTATTCCCGCACTTTGTCGTCTGTTTTCCAGATTGAACTCCAGCAAGTCGTTTCCGTGGTCATCACGTCTATGCCGTTCCGGAAATCGACCGGCAGGTTTTCTATTCCGTCCCCCAGGAATTCCACCACCTTATTTTTGACATAGCCGTTTTTAAACACGGCGCCTATAAGCGAAAGGGCGACGTCATGGGGGCCGACGCCTTTGCGCGGCGCTCCTTTCAGTATAACCGCGACGACGGGAGGGCAGGGGAGGTCGTAGGTTCTGCCCAGGAGCTGTTTGGCAAGTTCGCCGCCGCCTTCGCCTACGGCCATTGTCCCCAGGGCGCCGTAGCGGGTATGGCTGTCGGAGCCGAGGATCATTTTGCCGCAGCCCGCCGCCGTTTCCCGCATGTAGGAATGTATCACGGCGAGGTGGGGCGGCACGTAGATTCCCCCGTATTTTTTGGCCGCCGAAAGGGCGAAGGCGTGGTCGTCGGCGTTGATGGTGCCTCCGACGGCGCAGAGGCTGTTGTGGCAGTTGGTGAGCACATAGGGAAGCGGAAAGCTTTCCATGCCGCTCGCCCTGGCAGTCTGTATGATGCCCACGTATGTTATGTCGTGGGAAGCAATGGCGTCGAATTTTATCCTGAGGTTTTTTTCATCCCCGGAACTGTTGTGGGCCTTGAGAATACCGTAGGAGATGGTTCCCTTCCGTCCTTCTTCCCGGGAAAGCGCAAGGCCGCGTTTTTTAAGTTCCAAAGGGCCGCCGTCAGGTATGACGTCGCGTCCGTCCAGAACCCATGCGCCGCCTTTGTAAAGTTCTATCATGATTGCAGGATATACGAAAGGGCAAAGATTGCCTATAATCCATTTATGAAAGACACCGCTATGATCCGCAACTTCTGCATCATCGCCCACATAGATCACGGCAAGTCTACCCTTGCGGACAGGCTTATACAGAAGGGCCTCCTTGTGGACGACAGGGATTTTCAGGATCAGATTCTTGACAACATGGATATAGAACGCGAACGGGGGATCACCATAAAGAGCCAGGCGGTGACCATTCCCTATATTGACCCAGGCGGCAGGGAATATGAGCTTAATCTTGTCGATACGCCCGGACATGTTGATTTTACCTATGAAGTAAGCCGCGCGATCAATTCCTGCGAAGGGGCGCTGCTCCTTATTGACGCAACCCAGGGGGTGCAGGCGCAGACGCTTTCCAACATGTACCTCGCCCTGGAGCATAACCTTGAAATTGTGCC
>JAITJV010000142.1 GCA_031278755.1 Treponema sp.
ACAGGAACTTTTTCCTTCTCCGGACATACCGCCGTCTTTGAAACAGGAAGGGCGGGGGAAACGGGTTTTCTCATTGTCGACGGTGGGGATTTGTTCAATCTTCCCGCGCCGTATCTTGAAAACGGGATGCTTTTTTTCCCCGAGGCGTTCGCCGCGGCCCTTAAAACCGCCTTCAGCCGCTCCGTTGAGGACGATTCTTCCCGGTTCAGAATAGCCGCAGTGATCATCGATCCCGGCCACGGCGGCAAGGATTCCGGGGCGGTAGGGGAATTTACCGTTAACGGCGCCCCGTTCAAGTCGGTGGAAAAGGACATAACCCTGAACGTATCCAAAAAACTCCACGCCCTTCTTTCCACGGCCTATCCCGATAAAAGGGTGCTTTTAACGCGGGAAGGCGACACCTATCCGTCTCTGGAAAACCGGGTCGCCCTTGCCAATTCGGCGCCGCTTAAGGACAACGAAGCCGTTATATTTGTCTCTATACACGCAAACGCGTCTCTGTCCAGCAGTTCCGCCCGGGGCTTTGAAGTCTGGTATCTCAACCCCCGTTACCGGAGGGATGTTATAGACCGATCGAAATACCCGGATTCCGCTGATGTTCTTCCCATTCTTAACGCCATGATGGAAGAGGAATTTACCACGGAAAGCATACTGATAGCCCGCAGCATCCTTAACCGCCTCGGCGAAATCGGCGCTATGCCTTCCCGCGGCATCAAGGCTGAAGAATGGTTTGTCGTCAGGAACGCCCGCATGCCTTCGGTATTGGTTGAACTGGGTTTTGTTACCAACCGGGAAGACGCCCTGCTCATGGCCGACGAGGGCTACTTGCAAAAGACGGCCGAGGCGATATATAAAGGTATTGCCGATTTTACCGCGGGTTTTGAGCGGTCCGGAGGATATACCGCCGTCCGATGAAAAGAATAGTGAAAGCCGCCGTTCGTTTTTTCATGAATCCCGCACGGAGGGGGCTTTTTTTTCTGGCCGCGCTGGGCCTTTTCGCCTTTGTCGATTTTTCTGTTTCGGGGCTTGTCAGAAGGACGTTCGTGTTTTATTCTATAAGGAGCGGTGAGGCGACCGTGGAGGACAGGATGATTAGGTCTTCTTCCTCCAGGGAAACCGATATAAGGCGTTATGTTGAAGAGGCCCTGTTGGGGCCTGTATCGCCCAATTCGGCGCCCCTTTTCCCCCGGGACACAAGGCTTGATTCCTTTTTGTACCGGGACGGGGTTGTTTACGCCGATCTGTCGGAAAGCGCCGTGCTTCCTCCTCCCGAAGGAGGGGATGTATTTCGGAATTTTCTGACTCTTTACCGGGGAATAAGGCGTAATTTCCCCTATGTAAAGGATGTTCGGCTCTTTGCCGCCGGCAGGGAGGCCTATGTTGAGGAGTTTCGCCGTATTTTTTCTGAAGAAAACGAAAAATAAGACAAAAAGCGCCGATATATTGTTGACAAATTATGGGTATTTTGTATACTTTCATAAGAGCAGTAATTTTTGAAAGAACGAGTTATCGAAAGGAGCTGTGAATGAAACGGATATTCATTCTTCTCGCCATCGTGTTGTTTGCCGCGGGTTTTCTGTTTGCCGAAGAAGCGGTGCTGATTGATTTCGGCCTGCTTGCGGCGGATATACTCCCGGATCAGGACAACCAACCAACCCAGAACCGCCGCACACTGATGGATTATTCCAATATAGCGGGCGGTAGTTTCACCCAAGAGCAAAAAAATGTGATGAAGACCTCTCTTGCTATCTCCAATTGGGATGTTACGCTTGCGTCTTCTTCAAGGTTCGTCCAGAATCAGATGCTGACCTATACCAAAGAAGCCCCCTCAAAGCAGTGGGGTACGGTAATGGGCCTGCGGATTCATTTCCCGACGGAACCTTACAATTCATGGGCTATCGTCAAGCCGCCCTTCGAAATTCCCGCCTTTGAACCCCAGGCAAATATTGATGACGACGGAAATATTGAACCTGTTGAAGACAATGACGGAATTACCGGATCCAGCCGTTTTGAAGAGCACTATGGCGTTGTAAAGAACGTAGGGACCATTAAATCCGTAGCGGTAAACGCGTACGGCCTCAATTTCCCCCATGGCCTTTCCACTATTATCATTGATAATCAGGGGAACCAGAAACCGGTGTTCATGGGCTACCTGAACTACGACGGATGGGGAGAACTCCGCTGGGACAACCCCGCTTACGTCCAGGCCGTCAGGAACCGGGAACTCCGGCTCTATCCCCTGTATCCGACGTCCACTCCTTTCATCAAATTCGGCGGATTCCTCCTTCAGCGGGACGCCGCCAAGGAAGGCGGGGACTTTGTCGTTTACTTCAAGGATGTAAAAGTCATCTATGACAAAGCGGTGCTTGATACCGATCGCGATATAGACGACGAAAGTCTTTGGGACATCATCAAAGACAGGGAAACCGCCAGGAAGATCTGGGAAATGGAACGCTTCGGGCAGAATCAGGTGCTTCGGTATCTGGAATCCCAGAAGCAGGCTCCCGAAGGCGCCTTCACTCCTACTCCGGTCAACGAGTAATTTTTAAACGGCGCCCAAAAGAGGCGCGGTACCCATAGCGGTACGTGGAAAAAGGCTGTCTGAAAGATCGAATTTTCAGGCGGCTTTTTTTTTGAAATTCCGGAAAAACGTATGCGGGAATCAAAAATACCTGACCAGACTGAACTACAGCGGCTTTATGATCAGTATAGTGAAGCCAGATCCTCCGCGGCCCGGGAACTCAGGGGGCGTATAGAAGAGATCCTTTCGGACCGTCCCACGGCGGTAAGGGCCCGGATCAAGGATTTTCCCAGCTTC
>JAITJV010000215.1 GCA_031278755.1 Treponema sp.
AACAAGCCCCTGCTGGTTGTCTTCCGTCCCCCGCCCCACGATCCTGGGGCCGGGGGGACTGCCGCCGGGACCGTTTCCTCCCTCGATGCGTACCGCCGTCCAGGGATCGTTCTTCCAGAGCGAACGTTCCCCGGGGGGCACTACGTCTATATGGCTCATGATCCACAGCCGCGGAGGGCCGTCCGGTCCGGGTATGGCGGCGACAAGGTTGGGCCGCACGCCGCCCTTTGCCCTGCCGTCGGGGGCGTCAAAGCGTTCAAGTTCCGTAATGCCGTGGGACCGGAGCCATCCTTCGAGAAATACGCACTTGTCCCACTCTCCTTCGCCTCCCGAATCAGGGGATATGGCGGGCCGTTTACAGAGTTCCGTTTCAAGCTCGACCGCCAAAGGTTCACATTCGCCGATAAAATTCCGGATTTTTTCCGTCATGATTTTTCTCCTCTGTATGCTTCCCACGTGGTTCCAATCAGGGTTTCAAGATCCGAATGCCGGGCCTTCCATCCCAGCGTTGAACGGGCAAGGGCCGATGAGGCGGTAAGTTTTGCGGGATCGCCGGGCCGGCGATCCGCCATTGTTGACGGAATGGGTTTGCCGGTAACGCGGCGCGCGGTTTCAAGAACTTCCAGAACCGAATTCCCGGTTTCGCTTCCCAGATTAAGGGAAAGGCTCACGCCGTTTTTGCTGATGTAGTCAAGGGCAAGGGCGTGGCCCGCGGCAAGATCGCTTACGTGAATGTAGTCCCTTACACAGGTGCCGTCCGGTGTTCCGTAATCGTTTCCGAATATTTTGACTTCTTTCCTCATGCCGCAGGCGGCTTCCATGATTACCGGTATAAGGTTGGCGGGGTTCTGCTCCAGGCCCTTGATCCTTCCCTTTACATCGTAGCCCGCCGCGTTAAAGTAACGGAGGGCGGCGAAACGTATTCCCCTGAGTTTGTCATACCAGCCGAGAATTCTTTCGATTTCGAGTTTGGTAAAACCGTAGTAATTTTCAGGCCGCGCCGGATGTTTTTCGTCGATGGGCAGGTATTCCGGTTCGCCGTAAACGGCCGCGCTGGAGGAAAAGACGATATATTTAACGCCCGCTTCGGACGCCGCATTGAGTATGTTGACGGTCCCGTTTATGTTGTTAAGCGAATATTTTTCGGGCTTCAGCATTGACTCGCCCGCCGCCTTGGAAGCGGCAAGGTGCACAAGCGCGTCGAAAGGGCGCGCTCCGGACGGAACCGGATACGCAGGTGCGTATGGATCGGGCGCGCCTTTCATGATTCTGGCCAGCGCGGTGTAGTCGTGAATGTCGCCGTGTATAAAAGCCGCTTCGGGAAAAAGATTTTCCCGCAGCCCGCTTGAAAGGTTGTCGTAAACGGTTACCTCGTGTCCGCGGTCAAGGAATTCCCGCGCCGCATGGCTGCCTATATAACCGGCGCCGCCTATGATTAGTATTTTCATGGTTTAAGCGTAATGGAAAAAGGATGAAATGACTATCGGGAAACCTCCGGAACATGGGCCGCGCCGGCTCCTTCCCTTTTTGCGTTTTCAAGTTCGGCGGCTCTTTCTTCCCATTCCCGTGTTTTGCCGTCTATGGCCGCCGCGGTTTTGTCGAGCCTGAGTTTTACCGCCTTTGCCTTTTCCCGGCTGCCGTACACTTCGGGGAGGGACAGTTCCGCTTCAAGGCGGCTTTTTTCTTTTTCAAGATTTTCAAGGGCTTTAAGTATCTCCGCTTCCTGCCGTTCGATGCGGCGTATTATGGTCTGCCGCTGTTTTTCCTGTTCACGGTAAGCCGCCGATCCCGGCGCCGGGGCTTTAGTGTCCGCGGCTTTTACAAGAATGGTTTTGGGCGGCTTTTCAGCGGCCGGTTTTTCGGGCGCGGTGTTTGCATTTGTGTTTGCGTTTATACTTGCGTTTACGGGACCGGAGGCCCCGGCCGCATTTCCGGGGCAGGACGCTTCCCTTTCAATCCTTTCCAGATAGTATGCATAGTTCCCGTAAAAAAGACGCGGTACAGAAGGAGCGGCGGTTTCCCCGCCCCGGAGTTCCAGCGTCCTGGTTGAGAGCGTTTCCATAAAAGAGCGGTCATGGGAAACAAAGATCACCGTCCCGGTAAAATGTTTCAGGGCGTCAAGAAGTATGTCCTTTGAATGCAGATCCAGGTGGTTGGTTGGTTCGTCCAGAACAAGGAGGTTGACCGGTTTGAGCAGTATTTTTAAAAGCGCAAGGCGGCTCTTTTCGCCGCCCGAGAGGACGGAGAGGGGCTTGTACACATCATCTCCCCTGAAAAGAAAAGCGCCAAGCATGTCGCGGAGGCGGGGGACAAGGGCCGGGGGAGACCCGGCTTCAAGAAATTCAAGAACGGAGCCGGCCGCCGGACCGCCGGGCGTTTCCGTGATTTCAGAAGATTCCTGCGAAAAATAGCCGGGGACTATTCCCGCGCCGCAGGTAACTTTTCCTTCGTAGTCCGTATCCGCGCCCGCGATGATCCTGAGAAGGGTGCTTTTCCCCGCCCCGTTGCGGCCTGCTACCACAAGCCGTTCCCCCGATTCAAGGACAAGATCAAGGCCGGAAAAAACGCCCCGTCCGCCGTAGCTCTTCCCCAGCCCTTCAAGGGTAAGCGCGACGCGTCCCGAACGGGGAGGCGGCGGAAAAGTGATGGAGATTTTTTTGAGGGTTTCGGGGATCTCTATCTTTTCCATTTTCCCAAGTTTCTTGATCCGCTCCTGCACCATGGCCGCCTTGGCCGCCTTGTAACGGAAGCGGCGGATAAGCTCCTCCGATTTGGCGGTCTCCTCCTGCTGTTCCGCCCAGCGTTTCAAAAGGCTTTCAAGTTCCCGCCCGCGCGTCTTTTCGTAGGACGTGTAGTTTCCCGCGTAGCGTTTCAGGTTTCCCTGAAAAATTTCGTACACTTCGTTAACGGTAACATCAAGAAAGTATCTGTCATGTGAAACAAGAAGGCAGCCGCCGCGGAAATTCCCCAGCCATTCTTCAAGCCAGCTTCTGGCTTCTATGTCCAGGTAGTTGGTAGGTTCGTCCAGAAGAAGTATATCGGGATCTTCAAGCAGCACCTTGGCCAGCGCTATGCGCATCTGCCAGCCGCCGGAAAATTCTTCCGTATTCCGCCCGGGATCTTTTTTGGAAAAGCCAAGCCCCGAAAGGACGGACGCTATTACCGCTTCGCGGCGGTAGTAGCCGGAGCGTTCTATCGCTTCCTGCAGCCCGTGGTATTCATCAAGAAGGCCCGCGGTGCGTCCGTCGTCTTCCTTTACCCCGGCAAGCTCCAGTCCGGTTTCTTCCATGCGGCGTATCATCGCCGTAATGGGTTCGTAGGCTGTTTCCGCTTCATCCCTGAGCGTTTTTCCCTGGTGCACTATTCCCGACTGGGGGAGGTAGCTTATGCGCGTTCCCTTCTGTACCGCCCTGTCTCCGCTGTCGGGGGGAAGTTTGCCCGCGATAACTTTGAGCAAGGTTGATTTTCCCGACCCGTTTGCTCCGGCAAGGCTTGCCCGCGTGCCCGCCGTGAGGTTGAGGCTGACGTCTTTAAGTATGTCCCGGTCTGCAAAAGCAAGGGAAACCCGGGAAAACTGAACAAACGCCATG
>JAITJV010000285.1 GCA_031278755.1 Treponema sp.
GGGCGGCCCATGAAAATTCACCCTGTTCCCGCTCAAGGAGGGGCCGGCAGAGTATTCCCCACCTTTTTACAAGAAGCCGTACCCTGCCGGCCTTGAGTTCTTCTTCTTCAAAAGGATCGGGACTGTAATCGGGAATAAGCGAATACCAGAGGCCGCGCACAGGCGGGCCGCCCCGCCACTTTTCCCGAAGCGCCCGCGGTATGCGCCGGCGGCCGAAGGGGTAAGCCGCGGGAACACCGGGGTCTTTTTCCGTTTCCCTTTCTTCGGGAATAAAACCCGTCTCAAGGCCGCGCCGTACCGGTTCCCATGAATCGGCTGAAAGGGAACCCTTCCAGGCCTCCGCCCAGAGAAACTCCGCCGTTTCACGGCTGCCCGCGTTCAGCGCTTCCTTTATTTCCCAAAAATCGCGGGGCCTGTCAAAAAAATGCGGATCGATTCGGGCGGCAGGCGCGGTTTCGGCCGGAGAAGCAAGATCCAGATCGCCGGGGCTGCAGAAACCCGCCCTTTCCTTTCCGCATCCGTACCAGAGAAGGTTTCCTTCGCGTATCGCCCCGTCAAGGATCTCCTGCCCGTATTCGGCTCTGCGGGCCGGGAAGATTTCGGTTTCCCAGAGCCGCGCGGAAGCGGGAAAACAGGCAAGGCTTTCCCACGGCGCCGCGCCGCGCGGGGGTGCGGCGCCCGCCGCCTTTACGCCCTGGCGCAGCGCGAGGAACGGGGCAAGCAGGGCGGCGGGCCGTTCCCTGATCGCGGGACGGGCCTTTTTCCGCGCAAGCCTGAGAAGGAGATCGAGATTGTTGACGTCGCAGACAAGAGAAGACGCGCCGTCAACCGAAACATCGTCCGCCGCTTCCCCGGCTTCGGCAAGGGCGCGGACCGCGTCTTCCGCTTCGGCGCGGGTCATGCCGAAGATCTCCGCGGCGCGCCGAATCGAAACGGGGCCTTCGTAACGGAGCCAGGGGCCGAGGAGGCCGGACCGTAATGCGGGATTTTCCCATGCGTCTTTCCATTCACGGTGAAGTACAACAGACGGCGCGCCGGCGCCGTAATAAAATATCCTTCCGCCGAGCGAAGGATCTTCATCCAGGCTTTTTTTAAGATCCGCCGTTACCGCGGCGGTAAGCGTTTTCCATTCGTCAAGGGGAACGGCGATGCGTTCTTTGATCCATTCGGCAAGGCCCCGGCCGTCTTCGGGCGCCCATCCGGGAATTTCCCTGCGAAGGCGGGAAACAAAATCAAGGACGAACGCGCCGCCGAGCGCGGGCCGGAGGGACGCTTCGCCCAGCGCCTCGGCGACGGCCCTGTCCGAAAGAGACGTCTGCGCACTTGTGCGCGGCACGTTTCCGCGCAGGTCCTTTCTTTCGTCGTACTCGTACATGAACGAATTTGTTTCCTGCCTGACAAGGGCGCGGGCAAAAGGGCTGGGGCCGGATCTGCGGAAGAAGAAAAGTTCGATCCTGAAGTCCGCAACGCCGCTTACAAGTTCCCTGAAGCCTTCCATATCGAAGGCGTCTTTGAGGCAGCTGCGCCACGCTTCCGCCGCCGCGGGAAAGCCCTCTTCGCCGCCCGCCGCGTCAAAGAGGCGCTTCGATCTCTGGCGCATGATCCACAGGGGGGTGCGTTTTCCGAAGCCTGATTTGGAAAGAAGAAGGCTCCGTTCCGCCGCTTCCCTGAACGCCGCGCCGAAGATCCCCGACGACTCAAGCCGTTTTCGCAAAAGCCTTTCGCCCTGCGGGATTCCCCGGTTGTCATTGTCCAGATCCGCAAGGACGCGCCCCAGACATTCGGCGGGATCTTCCCCGCCCCGCGGGACGAGGAGGAGTATGCCGTTGTCGTCGGAAAAGGATTCTATACGGGCGCCGAGCCTTTCTTCAAGGGACTGGGCAAGGGCAAGCGAAAGGGGGCAGTTGACCGCCCCGCCGCGGAACGTATGCAGCACGACCTGGTACACGCCGCGCCCGTCCCCGGAAAATTTTTGGTCCGTGATGATTTCGACGCCGATGCGGCGTTCCCCGGGAAGGTTCCCCTGCGCCGTATACTGTGAATCAAGAAAACGCCTAAGGTTGCCGGCGGCGCTTTCCGAAAGGCCGGGGAACTTTTCATCCTTCAGCGGATCATGGCGGTCAAGAATTCCCCGCATGCGTTTTGCAAGGACGGGGCTGCGGAAAAAGGGATCGGCTTTCCAGAAGGGGGCGTAGTTGACCTCTCCTTCAAGCGGAACAACTTCCACCGCCTCAGGCCCTATGGCGGTGATCCGCCATCCCCTGGTTCCGAAATCAAAACAATCCCCCGTCCGGCGTTCCCAGACGAATTCTTCGTCAAGTTCCCCGATCTTTGTTCCGCCGTCTTTCCCGCCTCCCGCAAGCCGGAGCGAGTAATAACCGCGGCTTGCGATGACCCCGCCCGACATATACAGCAGTTCAAGGGTTCCCGGCGCGGCCGAAACGATCCCTGTTGTTTTGTCCAGGTAAAGGCGCGGCCTTATTTCGCGGACCCTGCGGTACGATTCGGCGAGCATGGAGATCACCGAATCATACGCGGGCCTTCCGAGATCCTTAAAAACATAAAAGCCCCGGAGCAGATCGTAAAGCCTGTCAACGCCGTACTCTTTTTCCGTGCAGAGCGCAAGGATGATCTGCGCCAGTACGTCAAGGGGATTTTCTACAGGGTATGTTTCTTCAATCTCCCTGTCTTCAAGGGCTTCGCCGAGGCCCGCGGCGAGGAGGAGATCCATGCCGTGAAAAGGGAAAAGCGTCCCCCTGCTGATCTTTCCCACCCCGTGCCCTGAACGGCCTATACGCTGAAGCGCCTGTGAAACTGACGAAGGGCCTCCTGCGAGAATCACTTCGTCTACGCTTCCGACGTCTATGCCCAGTTCAAGCGAAGCCGTGGCGATTACACAGGGGAGTTCCCCGTCCGCAAAACGTTTCTCAACGGCGCGCCGTATTTCCTTTGAAAGCGATCCGTGATGGGCGTAGGCGACGACGCGTTCCGCCTTCCGGTTGACAAGAAAAGCAAGGCGTTCGGCGCGCCGGCGCGAATCGGTAAAGACAAGCAGGGACGAAACTTTTTCACCGTTTTCCTTTTCGTTTTCCTTTTGCAACGCCGCAGTCCGTTCGATAATGCGGTTTACAAGAACGCGGTAACGCCCGCCGCCGTCCGAACCATCCCCGTCCGTTTCGTCATCGGGAAATTCCACGGTGAATACGATCTTCTTTTCTTCATGAGGGGCGACGATGTGAACGCGGCGTTTTTCGCCCGTGCGGGCAAGCCCGCCTGAAAATTCCGCGGCGGCCCCGGCCGGCTTCACCGTGGCGGAAAGGCTTACCCTCTGGAATTCACCGGCGGCAAGGGCAAGGCGGTCTATCTGGCAGGAAAGAAAACTTCCCCGTTTTGTTCCCAGCACCGAATGTATTTCGTCAAGGATCACGTACTTTACCGAAGAAAGGATCTCCCTGCCGCGGGAATTAAGCAGAATGATTGCGAGGCTTTCGGGCGTGAGCGCAAGAATGGAAGGAGGATGCGCGCGGAAACGCCGCCGTTCCGGTTGGGGCGTATCGCCCGAGCGGGTTTCCACGCGTATGGGAGGAAAGGGAACCCCCTTCGCTTCAAAGCACGAACGTATGCCCGCAAGCGGTTCAAAAAGGTTGCGCTTTATATCCTCGTTGAGCGCCTTAAGCGGCGAAACGTAAAGTACGGAAAGATGATCGGCCGGATATAAAGGCCCCTCTTCCCGTCCTTCGCCGGAAGGACGGCAAAACCGCGACAGGGCCGCAAGAAACGCGGTGAGTGTTTTCCCGCTTCCCGTCGGCGCCAGGGCGAGCACGTGTCCGCCCTTTTCGATAATGGGCCACGCCTCCGCCTGAACCGCCGTCGGCTTTCCGTATGTTTTGGCAAACCACTCGCGGATCAGCGGATGAAAGGAAAGCGGCAGCATGGGACAGTCTAGCACGGAAGGGGGAATGATCAAATCCTGAAGCATCTGACGCGGTGGCCGCCGGCGATGTCTTTTATGGCGGGATGTTCGGCGAAACAACGCGCCTCCGCAAGGGGGCAGCGGTCCGCAAAGGCGCAGGACCGGGGGGCCTTCACTTCTTCGCGGATTTGCACCGTTTCCGCGCCGGATTCGTTTCCCGGCGCCGATGAAAAGAGGAGCCGCGTGTAGGGGTGGACCCCGTCGCGGTAGAGTTCCGCCGCGGGGGCTTCTTCCATAAGTTCGCCGCGGTACATGACGCCTATACGGTCGCAGAAGTGGCAGGCCACCCTGAGATCGTGGGCGATAAAGAGAAAGGAAAGATCCCGTCTTTCCCGTATGTCAAGGAGCAGGTT
>JAITJV010000015.1 GCA_031278755.1 Treponema sp.
CCCGACGATATTCTGAACAAAGAGGGACCCCTGTCGGATTGGGAATGGACGGTCATGCGGGAGCATACCAAAAACGGCGCCTTTATTCTTTCGACGTATCCCAACCCCATGGCAAAGGAAATCGCCCTGTCGCACCATGAACGGTGGGACGGATCGGGATACCCCTTTCAGCTTGAAGGGGAAATGATACCCCTTGCGGCCCGCATCGTTACCATAGCGGACGTCTATGACGCCCTCAGAATGGAGAGAAGCTACAAGCCGGCCCTAAACCATGAATTAACCGAATCAAAAATGCTTGAGGAAGCGGGCACGCACTTCGATCCTTTTCTTATCGAAGTGTTTCATTCAATTGCGGTTGATTTTAACGATATTTACGAAAAGAACAAAGATTAGAGCCTGCTCCAAAATTAATTGACTGCGCGTTAAACGCGAGGGAATAGCTGTTACAGCGGTTCCCGTTCCGCGCCAAAGTCCAGTTCCGGAAAAACCGCCCGGGATTCCGCGGCCGCCTTGTTTTCGGCCTTTATCGCGTCGAATACTTCCTGCCTGAATACTTTGACATTTTTGGGGGCGTCCACGCCGAGGCGGACCTGATCTCCCCGTACCTCGATTATGGAAACGGATATATCTTCCCCTATCATGATCTTTTCGTTGACCCTTCTGGAAAGTATCAGCATTATGCTTTCCCCGCCCCGTTCTGTCTTGCGGCCCTGAGTTCAGCCATGATGTCGTGCCTGGTCTTCCAGCGGGGATCCTGAAGGACGGCCTGTTTTCCGCACCGTGAATTCCGGTTAATGATCAAGGGCCCCTGCAGATTGGCCGTCATCGGTTCTCCGTCCGGGGGAATGGTAACTATCGAAAATATAAGGGCGTTTTCGGGGGAAAGAATGTCTATTTCCGCCAGTTCGTCGTTGCCGATGTTTACTTCATAATCGGGCCTGAAAAGAAAGGGGTTTACCAGTATAAAGGCTATCTGTTCAACATCGACGGACTGCAGCCAGTAAAAGGGCTGTTTATCGGCGTCCAGAAGAATATAATTCCGGAATGATTCAAAGCCGAAAAGCCCCTGGGGAAAGGTGATCCTCTGGCGATCATCCACATCGACGATTCCGTAAGCCTTTGTCGCAACCTTCACAATCCGCTCCTGTCATCAATAAGAATATATACAATTACCGCAGAAAATCCAGCAGCGTCGGGGGAATGATCCGCGCGGCGGTCTGCAGGGCCGCCCGGTGGACAAAGTCCATCATGGCAAGCTCCGTAGCCGCTTCCGCGTAGTCCAGATAGGACTCTCTTCCCAAAGCGGCGCTTACGTCGGGGATCTCCTGATTAAGCCTGGTCCACGCCATTTCGGCGCGTTCCGCCCGGCTGCCCACCTGGGCCATACGGAGGCCGAGGTTTCCAAGGGCGAGGTCCATCCCCCCCAGGCCCTGGCTTCCTATAAAATCCTGATCTCCGCGGAGGAGGGCGTCGCGGAGGCGTATCGCCATGTCGAATACGGACCCGCCGTATACCCGCGCCTGATTGCTCCAGTTGGGAGCGTTGTTTTCCGGATTGCCCCTGATGATCCCCAGATCCTCAAGCACATGAAGACCGCCTTCGGCTCCGTCTTCCATACGGATAAGATGGGCGTTGGTTCCCTCAAGGGCAAGGCCCTGTGTTTCCATATCCACAGAGGCTTTTACCGGGGCGGGCGATTCGTTGATCTTTGCCGCTATTGAATGGATAGTATCGCCTGTTGTAACGGGGATCTCCACTCCGTCTATATAAAACGAGCCGTTTCCGTTAACCCGGTAGCCGGTGGCGTTAACGGTTGAAAAGATATGCATCTTTTCCGCCCAGAAAACTTCCCCGCCCCCTATATCAAGATCCAGATAGGATCCGTCGGTGATTTCCGTCGAGCGGGAAGCGCCCGCGCCGCGGTATTCCACCCGGAGGATCATCTGCTCTCCGCCTCCTTCAACGGTTCCTTCCACCGTGCGGAAAGGTTCGGTAAAGGCCTTGTCCCCTGAAAAGAGCTGCTTGGCGTCCTGTCCCCGTGAATTTGAAATATCCACCAGTTCCTTGATAAGCTCATTAACCTCTACGGCCATGATTTTTAAATTTTCCGGGGTGTTGGTTCCGTTCGCCCCGGCCAGCGCAAGCTCCCTCATCCGCTGCAGGATCTCATTTGCCGCGTACATCTTGTCGTGGGCCATATTGTAATGTTCTTTTGCGTACAGGGTGTTGGTTTCAAAGCGCCTGAGCCGCGACAGCATTGATTCGTAGCGCACCGCGTGGGAAGCCGCCATGGGATCGTCCCGCAGTTCCAGAATCCTGGTATTGCCCGCCAGCTTTGACTGAATGTTGTTTAATTTTTCTTCCTGCCGTCGGAGGTAATACTGGCTGTCGGTATTCGGCATTGCGGTAGATATTCTTCGCATAATTTACTCCGTTGTGCGGTTTACACACCCATTCTGTTAATCAGGATATCGAGCATCGCGTTGACCGTTGTGATGAAACGGGCCGAAGCGGCGTAACCCTGCTGGTAACGGATCAGGTTGGATAATTCTTCATCCATGCTGACCCCCGAAACAGACTCCCGCAGTTCGTGGAGCCGCTTCATCGTCTGATTTTCGGTTTCAAGAAACCGTCCGCTCTGTTCGCCCAGAGTCCCTATGCGGCCGGCGGCGTCGGCAAAGTAGTCGTCAAAGGTTCCGGCCCGCCCCACCATTACCTGCGTGTTCCGTATGGAGGCTATGGCCGCGGCCGCTTCCCCGTTTCCCGGATAGGCGGCTCTGCCGTTAAATCCGAAACCCGCCGCTATGGACGAAAGATCCTCTACCAGCGCGGGATTGACGTCTATCCATCCGGAAGGATGGGCGAAGGGCGCCAGGGCGTAACTTTCCGCGCCCCCCCGGAGAACTTCTACGGCGCCGGCCCTTCCCCAGTCGTAGGCGCCTTCGGAGCCTCTGCCTGAAAGAATTCCCGCGTACCCTTCAAGGAAATGCCCCGAATCTTCAATATGGCGGATCACAAAATCGGGATTGTTCCTGACAATACCGGGCGGCGGGGCCGCCGGCTCACGGTCCCGGTAATTATCCGAAGGAGCCGCCCTGAGGGAAAGAAGCCCGTCGCGGTTGAGGCGGGCCGTAACCTCGGCGCCTGAGTTGTTTATCCTTGTAATAATGTCCGACACCGTATCGGTGGGATAATAGGGAATATCAACGGTTCCTCCTGCGGATGAAAGGGTGATCACCCCTTCAAGTCCCGGCTGGGCGCGGCTTTCAAGAACGTTAACGCCGTTGATGCGGTAGATATAGCTTGAATCGTAAACCCCGTCCCCGTTCCCGTCGTAATCGCCGTTTACATTGGTGGCAAAAGGATATTCGGAAAAGAAATTATTTCCCGTGGCCCCGTTGGCCCCGTAGGCCTCGCGGTGTATTTCGTTTACAAGATCGACAAAATTCATCGTCATGGAATCGAGAACCTGAATTTCATCCCGTATGGTTATGTCCCGTATATCGACAAGGGCCTTGAGGCTTCCGTCCCTGAAGTACATCCCCTGGCGCGTGTCGCTCCAGATTACGTCTGAAAATCCTTCGGTTTCGATGTTATGTTCAAGATCAAAAGTACGGCCTGTTTTCCCCTGTACAAGAACATGCCCCGCCGTATAAACCATAAATTCGTCGGGATCCCGATCGTCCACGCTTATATCAATGATGGACGAAAGTTTGTCCACAAGCAGATCCCGGCGGTCGAGGAGATCGTTGGGGTTGTCCCCCTGGGCCCTGACCTTCTGTATGGTGTTGTTGAGTTCCGCAACCTGCCGGGAAATATCGTTGACCGCCGCCACGCTGATCTTGATATCCTCGTCAGCCATGACCTGCAGGGTACGGAGCCGGTTGTACCGTTCGTGAATTCCGTCAATGAGGGTGCTGCCCCTCTCCAGCACGGCGGTGCGGGGAGCCATGTCGGCGGGGAACACCGAAAGTTCCTGCCAGGCGTCCCAGAAGTCGTCCATTTTACTTCTGATGGAATTATCCCCCGGTTCCAGGTAGATATGATCCATTTCGCGTATGTAGGGGTCGCGTTTTGACCAATAGCCTTCGGCGGAAGCCTGGGCTATGATACGCCTGTCCAGGAGCCTGTCCCGCAGCCGTTCTATGCGTTCCACGACGGTCCCCTGCCCTATCTGGCCGGGAGTTTCCTCGCGGTTAAGGCCGGGAAGGTATATGGGTTCAAAGGGGACTATTTCCACCCGCTGACGGGAATATCCTTCGGTATGCGCATTGACCAGATTGTGGCCGGTTGTATTAATGCCCTGCTGGTGAACATGAACGCCCCGTTTTCCTATTTCTATGCCCTGAAAAGTTGAAGTCATTCCCTGCCCCCTAAAAATGCTGGTTCAGCACAAGACTGCGGGGCGGAGGCTCAACCTGCATTCCCCGGCTGGAATAGATCCGCCCCCGTCTTTCCGGGAAAACCGTTTCCAGATAACCGGACACAAGGGAGCGCGCCTCATTGAGAAATCCGGCCAGCGTATCGCCCGACACCTTTACCCGCAGACATTCATTCTTTAGAAACCGGTATATTCCGGTAAGCCTGTTTCTCGATTCGGCGGGAAACCCG
>JAITJV010000027.1 GCA_031278755.1 Treponema sp.
GCGTGTTCACCTTTTTTTCGGTTTTCTTTGAATACCTGCTGGGCCTTATAGTAGCTCTTGTGTTAAACAGCAAATTCGCAAAGATGAAGAACGCCGCAAAGGCCCTGCTCATGCTTCCCTGGGCGGTGCCCATCGCGATAAATTCCATGATGTGGAAATTTCTTTTGGCGCCGAATTTCGGTTTTTTAAGCCAGACGCTTGCCGCCCTTGGATTTCCGGGCATGCATGGGGCAAACTGGTTTGGTGATATTAAAACTGCGATGCCGACGGTTGTCTTTATCAACGTCTGGAGGAGTTTCCCCTTTTATACGATAACCCTTACCGCGGGTCTTTCTTCAATCCCGAAGGAACTCTACGAAGCGGCCGAAGCGGACGGGGCCTCCGCGTGGCAGCGTTTCTGGAGCGTTACCATGCCGGGGATAAGGGACACCTCCGCGGTGATTGTGATCTTCCACATTATCTGGACTTTTATCAATTTTGACGTTATTTATCTCTTAACCGCGGGCGGCCCCCTTAACGCCACCGAAGTGCTGCCGACGCTTTTATACAGACAGGCGTTCAGCAACTTTAATATGGGTTACGCCAGCGCTATAGGGTTGTTTATTTTTATTGTTCTTATGGCAGCGGCAGGCCCCCTGTATAACCGTTTTGTCATGAGGGGGGAATCATGAAAAGGCGGTTTTTTTCCGGAAACGGCGTACATTACCGTTATGATAATCTGCGCATCCTGATTATCGGGATATTGCTTTTGTTTTTTGTTGTCTGTACCCTGTTTCCCTTTTTCTGGCTCTTTACCGCCTCAATAAAACCTGACGAGTATATTGTTTCGCGGCAGTTCTATTTTCTTCCCCCTAAAATTACTTTTGAACATTATACGGTTGTGTTTACCTTGGCGAATATAGGGGTGCATTTTGTCAACACCGTCATTGTCGCGGCGATTACGGTCGTGTTGTCGCTGGCGGCCATCATTCCCGCGTCCTACGCCCTTTCGGTATTAAAGGTAAAGGGGCGGTTTTTTATCAGCCGTTTTATACTGGCCCTGCAAATGCTTCCCGCAATACTTCTTGCCGTCCCGCTTTATATCATACTCCAGAGAATACGGTTGATTGACACCTATTGGGCGCTCGTTTTGAGCTATACCACCTTTACCATACCCTTTTGTTTTCTTTTGCTTTCATCCTATTTTGCCGCGCTTCCATCGGAACTTTTTGAGAGCGCCTACCTTGACGGGGCAAATTCCCTTTATTCCATGATGCGGATCGCTATACCCCTTACGACCCCCGGCATCATCACGACGGGAACATATTCCTTCCTCATGGGATGGAACGACTTCCTTTACGCCAACACATTTACCTCATCGGCAAACGTGCGGACGCTCTGTGTCGAAGTGATACGGCTTGTGGGAACCTGGGGAAACAGGTGGGGGAATCTTGCCGCCGGCGCTACGGTTACGGTCCTTCCCGTCATTATCATCTTCCTGCTTGCCAACAAGTACATTATTTCGGGCCTCACCGCGGGAGCGGTAAAGGGATAACCCCCGGCCCGCCCGGGCCTTGACGAAGTCGTTTCCTTGTGCCAATGATGTTTTATGCAGCATGTTGTGTCGGCCCTGGTGGAGAACCGGGCGGGTACCTTGAGCCGCGTATCCGGCCTTTTCAGCCGGCGTGGTTTTAATATAGACAGCCTTACCGTGGGGGAAACCGAAGATACGTCGATTTCGCGTATGACGATTGTAGTTTCGGGGGACAATGCGGTGCTTGAACAGATCGTCAAACAACTGGCGAAACTTGTTGACGTTATCGCGGTCCGGGAGCTTGATTCTTCGCAATGTATACGCCGGGAAATCATGCTGGTCAAAATCGGAGCCGGCGAGGAAACACGTCCCGCGGTAATCGAGATAGCCGGTATTTTCCGTTCACGGGTTATTGACGTTTCACCGTCCACAATAACCATAGAAGCTACCGGGGATGTAGAAAAACTCAACGGCCTTTTGCTCCTTTTGCATCCTTACGGGGTTCTTGAGCTTGCCCGCACCGGCCTTGTCGCCCTGGAGCGGGGTTCCCGTGTGCTTTCCGTATCCGGGGCGCTTTCCGAATTACCAAGCATTACAAACTGACCGGCGGCCTGTCCGGAAACGCCCCGGCGTTTCACGGGGCGGAAGCGCCTGCCGGATTTCTCGTTTTTTTCCGAAAGTTTCGGAACGATACAACAGGAGGTTTTCATGCCGGACGGTCCTCAAAACAGAATCATCAGAATTTTTGATACTACCCTTAGGGACGGCGAACAGGCGCCGGGTTGTAGTATGAACCTTCAGGAAAAAATCGAAGTGGCAAAGCGGCTGGAAAAACTCGGCGTGGATGTTATGGAGGCGGGTTTTCCCGCTTCAAGCCCCGGGGATCTCGCGTCGGTCAAGGCAATAGCGGGGATCGTAAAAGACTGCGCCGTGGCGGGGCTTTGCAGATCCCTTGAGAAGGATATTGACGCGGGAAAAGAAGCCCTGGCGGGAGCGGCGTTTCCCCGTATACACATCTTCCTCGCGACTTCACCCATACACATGGAACACAAACTTAAAATGACGCCGGAGCAGGTTTTTGAACAGGCGGTCTCGTCGGTGCGCTACGCAAAAAAATTCTGTTCCGATGTTGAATTTTCCGCGGAAGACGCATTCCGCAGCGATCCTGATTTTGTCTGCAGGATATTTGGCGCCGCCATCAAAGCGGGGGCCCTGACGGTGAATTTTCCCGACACCGTCGGTTATGCCGTGCCCGATGAATTTGCCGCGCGTATCCGTTATATTAAGGAACATACTCCCTGTATCGAAAAGGCCGTGCTTTCGGTGCACTGCCACAACGATCTGGGGCTCGCCGTCGCCAACAGCATTGCCGCCGTTACGGCGGGGGCGGATCAGGTTGAATGTACAATCAACGGCATAGGGGAAAGGGCGGGTAACGCTTCGCTTGAGGAAGTGGTCATGGGAATACGGGTCAGGAAAGATTACTTCGCCGCCGACACCCGTATTGATTCAACCCAGATCTACGCTACAAGCCGTCTTGTCTCCCAGGTAACCGGGGTAAAGGTTCAGCCGAACAAGGCCGTAGTCGGGGACAACGCCTTCGCCCATGAGGCGGGGATACACCAGCACGGCGTCCTGGTGAAACGCGAGACCTACGAGATCATGACCCCCGAGTCCGTAGGCATACCCCGGAACCGCATGGTCATCGGGAAACATTCGGGACGGCACGCCTTTGAAGACAGGCTCAAGGATTTGGGGCTTCAGGCCGACGGGGAAACCCTTGAACTGGTTTTTGCCCAGTTCAAGGATCTTGCGGACAAGAAGAAGGTGGTAAGCGACCGCGATATTGAAGCCCTTGTTATGGGCGTTGCCGCGGCGGTCCCCGAAACATGGAAGCTGGATCACTGGGCGGTGAATACGGGATCGGCCCTCGGAGCCAGCGGAACGATCAGGCTTCAGCACAGGGACGGCCGTTCAAAAAAACTCGTCTCAATGGGCGACGGCCCCATTGATTCTATTTTCAGGGCGATCAACAGTATTATAGGGAAAGATCCGGAATTGGAACTTTACGAAATAGGGGCCATCACCGGAGGTTCTTCCTCGCAGGGGGAAACCATGGTGAAGATAGCCTGGGACGGCCGGCACTGGAACGGCCGGGGAGTTTCCACCGATGTGATTGAATCTTCCATTAAAGCGTACCTTTCGGCGATCAATTCGATGGAATGGGAATTGGCGGCTGGTCTACCGTGAAAAAAAACGGCGCGGCGCACATTGAAATTCTCGATACGACGCTTCGGGACGGAGCGCAGGGTGAAGGGATAAGTTTTTCCCTCAGGGACAAGCTTTCCGTAGCGGAAGCGCTGGATGAACTGGGGGTGGGCTGGATAGAAGCCGGAAACCCGGGAAGCAATCCGAAAGATCTGGAATTCTTTCATCATGCGGAAACGCTGAAACTAAAAACGGCAAAACTCTGTTCCTTTGGTTCTACGCGGAAGAAGGGCGCCGCCGCCGCCGATGATCCCCGGATACGCAGCCTCCTTGACGCGGGAACCGAAGCGGTCGCCGTTTTCGGAAAGAGCTGGGATCTCCATATAACCGAGGTGCTCCGGGTTTCACCGGAAGAAAATACCGCCATGATAGCCGAGACCGTTGCTTATCTTAAAAGCGAAGGGCGGCTCGTGTTCTATGACGCGGAACATTTCTTTGACGGATGGAAGGCCAATCCCGTGTATGCCCTTTCTTCGATCAGAGCCGCGCTTGACGCCGGGGCGGACCGTATTGTTCTTTGCGATACAAACGGCGGAAATTTTCCCGATTTGATTGCCGAGGGGGTAAGGGCCGCCGTGGAAACATGCGGGGACGCCGCGCTCGGCATACACGCCCATAACGACATCGGCATGGCGAGCGCCTGCACCGTTGCGGCGGTAAAGGCGGGATGCCGCCATGTTCAGGGAACCCTTGTAGGTTTCGGGGAGCGCTGCGGCAACGCAAGTCTTGCCGTAATCATTCCCACAATAGAATTGAAGATGGGCCTTGCATGCCTTCCGGAGGGCAGGCTGGGCCGCATTTCCGCGCTGACAAGGCGGGTTGCGGAGATCGCCAATGTTTCCGTCAGCGACAACATGCCCTATGTGGGGGCGCATGCTTTTTCCCACAAGGGAGGAATGCACAGCGACGGCGTTCTTAAAAACAGCATGTCTTTTGAACACATCGATCCGGCCAGGGTGGGAAACGACAGGCATCTTCTTATGAGCGAAGTCGGGGGAAGGGCCGCCGTCGCCGAACGGGCGCGGCTTGTCGATCCTTCCATTACAAAAGATCATCCTGTCGCGGCGGTTCTTGCGGGAAAACTCAAAAACCTTGAAGCCTCAGGCTGGCAGTTTGACGGCGCCGACGCGAGCTTTGAACTTCTTGTCCGCCGAGAGCTTGG
>JAITJV010000065.1 GCA_031278755.1 Treponema sp.
AGCCTGAAATCACGCTGAAGCTTGAATCCCAGGAAAGAACGTCGATGGGAACCCCCAGGGCAATAACCAGCGTGGACACTATCATGATAAAGATCGTGTTCCGCTGTTTTTGCACTTCAAGCCCGGCGGCGTACACACTGGCGGCAAAAAGTGAAATAATGCCGAAATACCTTCCGAAAAGCAGAAACCGGGAGGCGGTAAGCAGATAAAGGCCGGGGAACGTAAAAACCCGGCCGAGCGGCACCGCAGCCCTCATTCCTTCCATGGAAAAGGAAAGCACAAAAAAAGCCACAAAAATAATTTCCGGCGAATGGGTTTTTTCAAAATAATAGTAGATTAAAATAACCGTAAGAAACGAATAGAGCACCGATCCCCCGATAGACGCAAAGGGAACATAAGGACTGGGCTCCATAAAACCGGCCGTCAGCGCGGAAACAATACCGGGGGGACGGCGGGACGCTTCGGCAGAAACAGCGGGAGAAACAGGAATGACGAACCATGCCGCCGCCGCGGTGAGGATCAAAAATACAAACGAAAAAAGAATTCCTGTTTTGAGGCACAAATTTCTGCCTGAGAGGGTCATAATTAAAGCATAGCCGGAAGAGGATATTTCCTCAAGACATAATGTTTTTTTCCGATATTGGTAAAGAGGAGATCTCCATGACAAAGAAAAGAATCTGCATGACAGGTATTCTTGTCCTGTCTGTTTCACTTTGGGCGGGGGATACCGCTTCTTTTGTGGATCTTGGCTTTTCCCCGGACGGCGGAACCTATATGTTTGCCCAGTACGGAATACAGTCGCTCTCCCTTAAGCCCTGGGCCGATCTTTTTGTGATTGACGTACCGCGGAACAACTTTGTAACGGGGGGGAAAATTTCCTATTCCCACGATATTCCTGTAATCGCAGGCCAGGATGGTTCCGGCGCCTTGTACCGGATCATCGCCAAAAACGCCGCCCTTGCGGAACAGTACCGTATTGACTTCTGCCGTCAGGGCCAGCCTCTCTACGTTTCGCTTGAGAACGGCAACGGCAGTTTAGGCGAAACCATAGAATTTCGGAATTTTGAAAGCGGCGACAATTACCGGGCAAGCCTGGTTCCTTCAGTTGAAGGTTCGGGCAACGCCCTGGAGTCTTCGTTCTATATAAATCTGGAAAAAATTTCCCGCGGCGGCGATCGGAAAACCTACACCGTCGGAACTCCCCGGGTTAAACGGCCCCTTATCGCTTCGTACCGCATACGCAAAGTCATCGTGGCCCCCCATGACGGATCGATAATCTTTGTAATTGAAATGAAGAAGCAGACGTCCGCCGGGGATTTTGACATACGCTACATGGTGGAAGCGGCGCGGCTCTAGCAGCCTGTTGCGTTTGCAGGTTTTTTCGCCGCCTTGTGCCGCAAAAACCACGATTTATGGGCTGTTTGCGGCTAAAGCCCCCTGGCGGTTTGCAGGGTAAAAACCGCTTTTTCAGGCGGTTTTTGGAAGTTTTATACGCGAGGCGCGGCAAACCGCCAGGTCAAACCCGACATGGTCAGGCCCTGAACGTTCTCCATACCTGGGTTACGGGCTTTCCATCCTCAAAGAGGCGCCGTATATAAAGCCGGTTCGCAGGCCGCAAGCGCCGCCAGAGAATTTCCCGCTGCACTTCAACCGCCATCAGTATACATTCCCCGCGGTTCAGGGCTTCGCGCGCCTGGGCAAAAAAGTACGTCCCCGCGGGCAGCTCAAAAAGGCCGGGGCCTCCGGCGGCGCCTGATTTAAGGCCGCCGGCTTCCCGATCCGCGTCCGGCGCTCTTCCCGAAAAAACCGGCAGGCCAAAATAAAAAGCCGTGTCCGGATCTATCGCTTCCCCCGTTTTTTCTTCAATCTCGAAACAAAAAAGCAATTCTCCTGCGTCCGCCGTTCCGTCCCCGCAGCCGCCGTCCGTAAAAGGAACGAGGCTTTTGTCTTCACGGTAAAACAGGGACGAACGGAGTTCCAGCCTTAACACTTCAAGGTTTTCAAAACCGGCCATAGATCAAGCATACACCGCGGCGCGATTAATGCGCCATATTGCGCCGGTTTTTTGATCCGTGCCGGGGGTTTCATACCCCGCGGCAAACTGTGTTTACGCGCTCTGCCGCGCGGTTTTTTGATTTTCTTTTTTGATTTTCATTGAAGCGCCGCGCGAAATTGCGCCCTATCATATAGGACGCTTTTTTGCGCCGTACTATTCATGCGGAGGCGGTATGAAAAAACATATTTTATTTGCAGCCGGATTATTTCCGGTTTTGGCTGTTCTGGGGCTTTTTTCCTGCTCAACCGAGGATGCGATTGAACGGGTCTTTGGTTCAGGCGGACAGCCGCCCGTATTTCTTGGATGCAAGGCTGTTGCGCAGGATGAAGTCGCGTTCAGGTTTTCACTTCCGGTAAAGGCGGTGTCCGTCAAATTCGATCCGGAGATGGAAGTCGCCGGGGTGGAGGACGGGAACGTTGTTACCGTCACCTTTGGGAAGAATCCCGGCGCGGGAGAACGGGTCATGGCGGATATTCTTGTAGAAGATGAAAAGGGGAATACGCTGAATGTGCTTGTGCCTTTCCGTACACGGAATGACAGGCTTCCCCCGCTTATGATCACCGAGCTGCGGACCGAGTATTCAAAGCCCAAGGCGGAATTTATCGAATTTAAAACCCTCGAGGCCGGAAACCTCGGAGCGCTCCGTGTTTTTATCGCGGGAAATCCCAAAAAACCCCTGGTATATGAATTTTCTCCCGTGGAAACCGGAAGCGGCGAATTCATACTTCTTCACCTGAGAACCATGGAAGAAGGGACCGCCGACGAAACAGGATCCGATCTGGATCTTTCGGGAGGGACGGACGCCGTAGCGGGAGCGCGGGACTTCTGGGTTTCCGGAACGGACAAACTGCTCCGCAAAACAGACGCCGTTTATTTTATGGATCAGGACGATCGTATTATTGACGCGGTGCTGACGAGCGAGAAAACCGGTTCCTGGTGGGCAAAGGAGTACTTCGCCCAGGCGGCGGAACTGCTGAGATCGCAGGGGGCATGGCAAAGTGCGGACGGAAAAACACCCGGCCCGGAAGCCGCGGTGATCACCGAGGCCGTCAAGACGGCAATGACCAGAAGCGTTTCACGGCGGGAAGGCGCGCCGGATACCAATACGGCGGCGGACTGGTATGTTACTTCGACGGGCGGAATAAGTCCGGGAAAACCAAATAAGCCGTAAAGAAAAGCGGCGAATTTCCGGAAAATTCGCCGCATCAGATCAGATCTTTGAAGAGTCCCTCTATATCACGTTTGGGGAGCGCGCCGGGCTGCTGGCGCATTACGGCGCCGTCTTTGTAAACCACCAGCGTGGGAATGGATATAACGCCGTGCCTGCCGGCGAGTTCTTGTTCTTTATCCACATCTATCTTGCCGACCTTAACGCGTCCCTGGTATTCTTCGGTGATTTGTTCAAGAAAGGGGGCTATCATTTTGCAGGGGCCGCACCAGCCGGCCCAGAAATCAAGCAGAACCGGCGTTGAAGACTGAAGTACTTCTGATTCAAAATTACCGGATGTTATTGTAACTCCACTCATAGAAGACCTCTTTAACTCAGTTTTTTATACGCCTGACGGCGTCTGTTTATAATATAACAAAAAATACCGGCCTTGCAAACCTGTAGGGCGGGACGCGGAACGACGCGGCGGGGCGCCTTCATCATGCTGCTTTTTTGGGATATGATAGGCGGATGAACAGTACTGCCCCGGCGGGTCCCCGTGCCTGTTGAACTGCTTGCCCCCGCCGGATCTCACGAAGCCCTTGACGCGGCCGTGGGCGAAGGAGCCGACGCCGTTTATCTGGGACTCAAAAATTTTAACGCCCGCATGCGGAGCGTCAATTTTGATTACGCCCGCTTTGAAGGGGCGCTGCGATCCCTTCACCGGATGAAACGGAAACTTTACGTTACGGTCAATACCGTTTTTGAACAGCGTGAAGCGGACCGTATGTATCAGCTTCTTAAATACCTTGCGGGCCTCGGTCCCGACGGGCTTATCGTCCAGGATTTCGGAACGGCCGCCATGGTGAGGAAATGTTTTCCTTCGCTCAAACTGCACGCTTCAACACAGATGAACATCGCGTCGTCGCGCGGGGCCAACGCGCTTTCAAAGGCCGGCGTTTCCCGCGTGGTGCTTGCCCGTGAACTCAGCCTTGACGAGATACGTTCCTGCAGGGATAACACCAATGTGGAGCTTGAAGTTTTCGTCCACGGCGCCCTCTGCATCAGCGCATCGGGGCTGTGCCTTTTTTCAAGTTACCTTGGAGGAAAATCCGCCAACAGGGGAATGTGCACGCAGGCCTGCCGCAGGCTTTACCGGTGCGGCGGCGGAGAAGGATATTATTTCAGCCCTCTGGATCTCCAGCTTCTTGAAAAACTTCCCGATCTTGTTTCCGCCGGCGTCAACGCGCTCAAGATCGAAGGCCGCATGAAGGGCGCCGAATATGTAGGCGCAGTAACGGCCGCTTACCGCCTGGTGCTTGACGCGCTTGCCGAAGGCGCGGAGGAAGAAAAAGTCCGGGAGAGCATGCGGAAGGGGCTTGAAATTCTTAAAGGCGATTTTGCCAGAGACAAAACATTTTTTTATTTTGACGGAATTTCCCCGCCTGATTCCTGGCTGCGGCCCGAACGCGGCGGGGGGACCGGCGTCCCGCTGGGAAAACTTGTCAGGACGGAGGGTTCCGGTGAAGACAAGCGGGGCCTTGTCGCCGCGGGGCCGCTGCTTCCCGCGGCCGGCGACACCATAAGGCTCCACAGGGCCGACGATACGGAACGGGAATCGTTCAGGATAAAGTTTGCCGAAGATTCTGAAGAAGGCCGCTGGCTTTCCGTGCCTTCGGTTTTTGACGCGGGCGATTCCGTGTACCTTATCCGCGCCGGGGCCAAATCCCGGCGTTATGCGC
>JAITJV010000076.1 GCA_031278755.1 Treponema sp.
CCTTGTGGGCATCGTGGGCCGGCGCCGTCGTATACGTGGCCAAAAACCATATACGCCGCAATTATCCCCTGTTCTCGCGTTATATGCCGCGGGCGATGAATGTAAACGGCGACTAAAGGCGCCCGGGTTGATGTGAACGGCGGAACGCCGCCGGGGAACCCCGTCCGTTTTATACCGCCGCCCGAAGGCTTTGCCTTCAAAAAATACCGCAAAGCAGTTCATATTTCCGGAAACTCAACCGGGGTTTCCGGAAATTCCCCCAAAACAACAATCCCGCCGCAGATCGCGCAGACACAGTTTGCGGCGGGGTATGAAACCCGGCCTTCCAATCAACAACCCCGCCGCGGGCTTCTTCCGCAAAAGCGGGTTCCGGGCCATGGACCCGCCGTGATGAAGCGAAAAACCAAAAAAAACGCTTGACAAGTAATTATATACTGTATACAATATACCGGATTAACAAAGGAAACTGTCTCAAAATTTCAGTTTTGGAACAGGCTCAGGGGAAATAAATGAAGGTCGTTGTTTCCGATAAAAGGCACGAAACCTATGAAACCGAACGCTCGATTATAGAGGCGGCGGGGGCGGAATTTTTGGTCGCGGATTGCCGCACCCCGGAGGACCTCATCCCGGTGTGCAGAGACGCCGACGGGATTCTGCTTGACATGGCGCCTTTGAACCGCGACGTGGTCAAGAGCCTGGAAAAATGCAAAGTAATAAGCCGCTACGGCGTGGGTTATGACAACGTTGACGTCGCGGCATGCACCGAAAAGGGCATTCTGGTTACAAACGTACCCGACTACTGCGCCGATGATGTTTCCGAACACGCCCTCGCCCTTCTATTTTCCTGCCTCAGGCAGACGAGTTTCCGCGACAGGCTCATACGGCAGGGACGATGGAACATCCGGTCTTCCGCGGGCGTAAGGCTTGCCGGAAAAACCCTTGGGGTGCTCGGCTTCGGACGTATAGCCCGGTCGCTTGTAAAGAAAGCGTCGGGATTCGGGCTTTCAAAGGTCCTTGTGTACGATCCCTATGTTTCCGCGGAAACAATCGAAGGCGCGGGCGGCGTAAAGGCGGAGCTTGAGGCCGTCCTCGGGGGGTCGGATTTCGTCTCGCTCCACATGCCGGTCACGGATGAGACGCGCGGCATGATAAACCGGCGGACCCTGTCGGTGATGAAGCCTTCTTCAATACTGATAAACACCGGACGCGGGGCTTTGGTAAACGACGGCGATCTTGCCGCGGCGTTAAAGGGGGGATCGGTAGCATACGCGGGTCTTGATACGCATAACAGTGAGCCGCTGCCCGCGGATTCTCCGTACCTCAAACTTGACAACGTCGTCCTCACCGATCACACGGCTTACAATACCGCGGAGTCCGTTACGGAACTAAAGACGAAAGCCGCGCGGAATGTCGCAAGGGCGCTCAGGGGCGAGGCGCCGGTGTATCCGGTAAATTGAATTGATACGAAAGGAGATTTGTGATGGTGGACGATGCTTTGGCAAGATTACGCGCCTGCGGGATAATTCCGGTGGTGGTGCTGGATGATGCGCAAAACGCGGTTCCCGCCGCGGACGCCCTGTTTGCGGGCGGGATCGACGTCATGGAGATTACGCTGCGTACAAAGGCCGGGCTTGAGTCCGTACGCGCCGTCGCAAAAAACCGGCCGCGGGTTTTTATCGGCGCCGGGACCGTCCTGACCCTTGACCAGTGCAAAAGCTGCGTCGATGCGGGCGCCCGTTTCATCGTCTCGCCCGGATTCAGCCCGGCGATTGTAAAATGGTGTGTTGAGCGCGGCGTGGCCGTTACGCCGGGCTGTGTAACGCCCACGGAGATCATGGAGGCCGTGGAGAACGGGTGCAGCGTGCTTAAATTTTTCCCGGCTAACGTGTACGGCGGCCTTTCGGCGCTCAAGGCCCTTGCCGGCCCTTTCGGAAACATAACCTTCATTCCGACGGGCGGCGTGGATTCAAAAAACATCGGGGAATTCGCCGCGTCCCCCTTTGTCCACGCTGTTGGCGGAAGCTGGGTGTGTCCAAAGGATGATATTCAGGCGGGTAATTTCGGCAGGATCACCGATCTCTCAAGGGAGGCCGTGCGTAACTTTCTTGGATTCGAGCTTGCCCATATAGGCGTGAATGCGGAGGATGAAAATGAATCCGCGAAAATAGCAGACCGGTTCGCCGGGCTTTTCGGCTTCGAAGTAAAGCCGGGGGCAAGTTCCATTTTTGCCGGAGGCGGCATAGAGGTGATGAAGAGCGTTTACCCCGGGGAAAAAGGCCATATCGCGATCAGGACAAACCGCGTTGACGCCGCGGTTGAACGGCTGGCGTCCAAAGGCTGTTCTGTTGATCGGGAGACCGCGAAGTATAAGGACGGCAAAATGACCGCGGTCTACCTCAAAGCGGATTTCGGCGGTTTTGCCGTTCATTTATTGCAGAAGTGAGGTGTGAATTATGACCGTACTGTCTTTTGGAGAAATAATGCTCAGGCTCAAGTCGCCGGGAACGGAGCGTTTCCTTCAGAGTCCCGTACTCGAGGCGAGTTTTGGCGGCGGTGAATCGAATGTCGCGGTGAGCCTTGCCAATTTCGGGGTACATTCACAGTTTCTGACCGTGCTGCCCGGGAACGTCATTGGCGAGGAATGTGTAAGGCAGCTTCGCGCCTTTGGCGTGGACGTCTCGAAGATACAGCGCGCCGAAGGGCGCATGGGGATCTATTTTATAGAAGGGGGGGCGAACCAGCTCCCCGGCAAAGTTCTTTACGACCGTTCGTATTCCGCGATCGCCCTTGCGAAGAAAGGAGACATAGACTGGGACGCCGCGTTTAAAGATGTGGACTGGTTCCACATCACGGGCATAACGCCTGCAATCAGCGCGAGCGCCGCGGAATTGTCGCTGGAATCCGTCATGGCCGCCAAAAAAAAGGGAGCCACGGTTTCGTGCGATCTTAATTACCGCAAGAACCTCTGGAAATACGGAAAGAAGGCCCCCGACGTTATGCGGAAGCTCGTGGAGTATGTTGATATAGCGATAGCGAACGAGGAGGATGTTCAGAAATCCCTCGGAATTGAAACGGATGTTGACGTTGGTTCAGGAAATCTCGACAGGGACAGGTACCGCGAGCTGGGAGACAAAGTGCTCAG
>JAITJV010000116.1 GCA_031278755.1 Treponema sp.
TGGACTTCATCAAAGCCGCCCATTCACGGCTGGGCTATTGATTATATTTTTGAAAATTTCGATTTAAGCCCTCTTGAAAAAGAGGATTACGAGGCGCTTTACGGCAGGCTCGGCAAATATGCAAACTGGTGGCTTACCCAGCGCGATCACGCAAAGAAGGGCGTCCCTTCTTACTATCATTCAGATGAATCCGGCTATGACGAATCGACCCTTTTTTACAAAGGGCTTCCGATTCAGGGGCCGGATCTTATCGCGAATACGGCGCTCCTCTGCGAGGGCTGCGGGAAACTTGCGGCCAAATGCGGAAGGGAAGCGGAAGTAAAAGGCTGGCGGGAAAAATCGGAAAAGCTCATCAAATATCTTGTGGATAATATGTGGGACGGGGATCAGTTTGCGGCAATTCTCACGGCGACAGGGGAAAAATATAAATGCGGTTCCATTGCACAGCTTCAGCCGATTATGCTTGGAAACCGCCTGCCTAAAAACATTGCCGACAGGCTGGCTCGGCGTCTCACCGATCCGGAAGAATACCTTACTGAAATCGGAATTGCTACGGAACATCTAAAAAGCGAAAAACAGGTAATTCGGGCTTTTACCAAAGGCGCCGTCGTAGCGCCAACCCAGATGCTTATCGTAAAGGGCCTTTGGGACTCGGGCCATAGGGAAGAAGCAAAGCTGATAGCAGCCCGTTATCTCAACGCCCTTTTGTCCCACGGGCTTGCGTTGGGAATCCACAATTACCGCCGGGAGCCGGTTCTGTGGAATCCCATAGAAAAACCAAAAACCCCGCATGCGGTCGGGTTCCCCTGGTCGTCCTGGGTTGGGTCAATATTTATTTTGATGGCGTCCTCCATCATGGGTGAAAAATAAGGAGGCCTGGATTGGATATCACTACAAAAAAACTTAATCTGCAAAGAGTTCCTTTTACCAGGAGAGGTTCTTACATGATATTTGCCGCTGATATGCGGAAGGATGAATCCGGAATTGAACGGGAAAATATTTACTTTTCTTTTGGACACGGCGTCAGCCAGGGGGTTACCCGTTCCTATCTTGTTAAGATTGAACCGGTGTTTAACGGACAGGTTTTGCCCTATACCTGCACAGCGACGCCGGGTGTTTTGACTATGGAAACCATTCAGGGAAAAATGGAAATCTGTTTTGACGGCGGGGAAACCGTACTGTTCCGGACCAATAAGGGCGTCGGCGTACATTTTACCATGTTCTATGAACCCCATGATCTGTTTCTGGATCGGCTTGACGGCACCGTGCATACCCATTACAAACTTATTGGTGAATTTCTTTTTGAGTGCACTCACGGAAAACTCCGGCATAACGGTTTCTGGATTGGATCAAAGATGACGCCCATGACCAACTATGTAGACTACCTTCCCGGAGAAGACGGCAAGGCGGAAGGGTATATTCATTACGCTCCAAACAGTGTTAACCGGCCTGTTAAATTAAACGATTTTGATAAAGCCGTGCAGGACAGCCGGGCTGATTATGAGGATTGGTGTAAAAAATATCCTGAAGTGCCGGAAAAATACGCCGAAGCATGGCGCACGGCGATTTACGCCGTCTGGATTTGTTATGCGGCGCCTCACGGCGCCATGAAAGGCGGTATTATGTATATGCAGAAAAGCGGCCCGTTCTGCAGGGCAATGGCGTGGCATCAGGGCTACCACGCCATGACGGTATGCCGCGCCGATCTTGATACCGCCGTGCAGCTGCTTTATTCAATATTTGGTTATCAGGATGAATACGGCCAGGTTCCCGACAGCGTTAATGATATATATTGGGACATGCATTGTACCAAACCGCCTTTTCAGGGTTTTGCGTTTGACTATATTGTCAGCCATGCAGGGTTTGACAAATTTACCAGGGAACACTGTGAAAAACTTTATGTTCCTTTCTGCAGGTGGATCGACTGGTGGCGGAATTTCAGGGATGCCGACGGAAACGGATTAATTGATTATTCTCATGCAGACGAATCCGGCTGGGATGACGGATCAATGTTTTCAAAGGGAACCCCGGTTGAAACGCCCGATATTTCCGCCTTTTTGGTTCTTTTAATGGAAGCCGTGTCCAAAATGGCCGGCAAACTCGGGAAAAAAGACGAAGCGGAAAAATGGCTTGCCGATTCAAAGGTTATGTTTGATGATATGATTAAAACTTTCTGGAATGGAGAAAAATTCGTCGGCAGAATTGCGAAAACCCATGAAACGGTGGATGTGGAGTCCATAGCCATGTACCAGCCGATTATTCTGGGGAAACGCCTGCCTGAAGAAATAATTGAAAAAATCGCCGCCAGAATTTCCAGGCCTGATTTTCTGACCGACGAAGGTCTCGCCTCGGAAAGCAAAAACAGTCCCTATTATGCGATGGGTTCTTCTTTTATGCTCGGCAGGGTGGTAGGTCCGGTACAACTGATGCTTGCAATAGGACTCTTTAACGCCGGCAAGAAAGAATTGGCGGGAAAAATCGCCGCCGCCTGGTGCGATTTTGTGCTGGGTTATGGTCTTGTGAACATGCGGCGTGATTCGCTTGTTTTGGATGATCCCGCGTCGATTGTTCCGCCGCTGGTTCCCGGCAGCGGCTGGGGTTCATGGAGTTCGGCTATTTTTATTCTTCTGGCGCGGCTTTTAAAGGAGGTTTGATTTTTTATATTAGAGTTGTTCAGAAACTGAAGTTTCTGAACAACTTCCGCTAAAAAATGGCAAAAAACACGGATTTCGTTGAGAAATCCGCGTTTTTTGGGAGACTTGGCAGTTAAAGTCCAATGGACGTTAACCTGCAATAACCAACCGGGTTATTGAACAAGTCCATTGCTCTTTATTCGTGTTGAGGGTTTAACACCCCGCGGCAAACTGTGTTTGCGTGTTCTGCCGCGCGGTATGTTGATTGTAAGCGAAGGGTTTTTGCGCTTGCCGCTTGTTCAATCATATATATTTAATGCCTGTCCATAATGCCGCATTATGGGCGGGCGCCATTTAACAGGAGGATCTGTATGAGCGAAAGAAAACAACTGACAAGATCGGTTCGATGGATATGGGCGCTGGGCGACGCCGGGTTTGCCGCCATAACCATGATCAGCCTGAATTATTTTGCGCCGTTTCTGACGGATTATGCAAAATTCAGCCTGCCGATGGTAGCCTTTATCCTTGCCATGTGCAACGGAATTGACACAATCGCGGCGCCTTTTGCCGGCATATTTATTGAAAAAATTCATTTGCCCTGGGGGAAGTACCGGTCCTGGCTGCTTGTCGGCGGTTTTCTTGTATTTGTTTTTAATATTCTCCAGTACACCAGGATAAGCGCCAATGAGCAGATAGCGGCCGTTGTCGTCATTTTAGGCTCCGCCGTCGGCCGGACCATGTGGAATGTTACCTTTACCGCCGATACGGGAATGATTCCGATACTGGCGGGCGACAATCAGTCTGATTACAACTTTCTTATGGCGCGGCGGCAGATGTGGCAGTATGTAGGCCGGCTTCTGTTTTCCCTGTCCGGCGTTCCCCTTATCGGGCTGTTTACCGGCCTTATCAACGCGTACTGGGCCATATTCCTGGTGGCGGTAATATTCAGCCTGCTTATGGTTATAGGATGGTGGGTTGAGTTCGGCGTTTCCAAAGGATATGAAAAATCGGAAAGTGAAACCGGAGGCGCCGGAAAAAAGACGACCAAATGGGCGGACATGGCGAAAGTGCTCAAGACGGGGCCTCTCTGGATTCTTATTCTGACCGCCACCCTCAGGGACATAGGCATGTTCACCATGACCAGTTTTCTGTTCTACTATTTCAGATACGTGTGGAACAACATAGGCGCCTTTGGGATTTACATGACTGTTTCAAGCATAGTGTCAACGGTTGCTACGATGTTTTTTGCAAAGCCCCTTCTTGATAAACTGGGGGCGAAAAAGATGTGGCTTGTTTCCGCTGTATTTGCCATTGTTGTGTTCCTGCTTACCAGATTTGTCGCGTGGAACGCGTATTTTTTCATAGGAGCTTACGGTCTTTGCCAGCTTGTCTTCTGGTCAAGCGCAATGGCGGTGCATCCCATGCTGTTTACCGACGTCGCCGTTTATGCCGAATGGAAAACCGGCATAGAAGCGCGGGGGTTCATTTTAGGCCTGGGCAATATCAATACCAAGGCAGGGGTGTTTATCTCGGGGTTTGTTCTTTCAGGGACCCTTATGGCCATTAAATTTGTTCCCGATGTGGAACAAACTGCAGAAGGAATCAGCGCGTTAAATTCAGCTTTTTGTCTTATTCCGGCCGGTATTTATCTTGTACATATACTGGTTACGGCTTTCTGTTACCGTTTGACTCCGGCAAGGATAGAGGAGATGAAGGCCGAAATCGCGGAAAGAAAAACCCATTAGGATTTACGCGGGTTTTCCCGTGAGGTGAAATACCCGCGTATTTTTTGTATAAGGTTTTCGCCGCCGAAAGCCCCCGCTTTTGCCGCGACGTGCGCGGACCTCGACGGGCCTTTCGCCAGAGAGACGGCGACGCCGCTCTCTATTTCTTCCAGGGGTACGAGGTATTCATATTCCAGCGCCTCCATGATCCCCAAAAGGACGTCCCCGCCGAAAACGGCAAGATGGAGGGGGCCTGTTTTTTTCGTGATGTGTTTTACCAGCTTTCCAAGCAACGCCGCCGTTTCCCCGGCGGTCCCGCCTGACGTTTCCGCCGTCCCCAGGGATGCTTCGGTTCCCAGTATGCAGATTTTTTCACGCCGCAGAAATTCGGCGCACCGCGAAGCGGCGGCTTCGGCCCCGGAACCACCGACAAGCCTCCCCGTGTTTACCGCCGTGCATGGAACACGATCTTTTTGCGCGGCGCGTATCTGCGCGCGCGAAACCGGATGCCGCGAACCGCAGACGACGAGAAGGGGCCGCGGCCCTGGAAAATCCCCGGCCGGATCGAAAGGCCCGGCGTGCGGGGGAAAGGGGAGGACCTCCATGAGCGCTCCGGCAAAACCCGCGCAGCCCGCGCTTGCGCCGGTCATGTTTTCTCCGGCGAGGAGGGCCGCGGCGTCCGAAAGGTCCCCGTCCGATTCTCCGTCAAATACAATGACGCGCCGGTCAGGTTCAGGCGGACTTTCCCGGCGGAATAATTCCGCGTGACGCGCCCGTGAAGCCCGCCCCGCGCATATTACGGGGACGGCCGATTGTTCGGCGATAATATCGGGGATAAAACTCCGCCGTACCGGATTGAGTTCGTCGCGGGCAAGTTCGGTCTTGTCAACGGGAACGCCCCTGAGAAACTGGCGTCCTTCCGCGGTGGTCCGGCCCATCGCGGGCCATGCCGGAACAAAGGGAAGCGGCCCGCCCCGCTCATGGATCAACGCGTCCAGTTCCGCCCCGATGTTTCCGCGCAGCGCCGAATCGGTTTTCTTGTAGACAAAAGGAATATCTCCATGGCGCCTGAGGCATGAGGCGGTGATCGCGGCGGCTTCGGACGGAGGGATGTGCCGCGACGCCGTGTTGATCACAAGGACCGCCTGCGCCCCGCCCCGGGAACCGGCCCCGTCCTCTCCGCCGGCGCTTTCTTCAGCGGCTTCAGGCGAAAAGAACACCCTGACCGGAAGGCCCTTCTTCGCCGCCTGTACGCCCGTGTCCAGGGCGCCGGTGAGATCATCCGCCAGAATGAGCAGGGTATACATAAATTCATTATTGCATATCAGGGCCGTTTAATGTCATCCTGTAGGGAAGGGAAAAATGAGCGGAATTATCAGCGGATTATGCGCCGAAGTAACACTGCCGGGCATGTTCAAGGTCAGGCAGATCTTTGACCGGAGCTGTATTGAAAGGGACGGCATACCCGCCGCGGTTTTTGCCGAACTGTCGCGGCCCCGTCTTGGGGACCCGGTGAAAAAAGGCGCCCGCATAGCCATTACCTGCGGAAGCAGGGGGGTGGCGAACATAGCGCCGATCATCAGGGCCATTGCCGGTTTTGTAAAATCAAAGGGCGCGTATCCTTTCATCGTTCCCGCGATGGGAAGCCACGGAGGCGCCACCGCCGAAGGACAGCGCGCCCTTATCGAAAGTTACGGGGTAACCGAAGAATATTCAGGATGTCCCATCGTTTCTTCCATGGAAACTGTGGTCATAGGGGACAGCGGCGAAGGGCACAAGGTCCGCATTGACAGAAACGCGGCCGGCGCCGACGGGATCATAGTCGCGGGCCGCATCAAACCGCATACGGATTTTCACGGCCCCTATGAAAGCGGGATCATGAAGATGATGGCCATAGGCCTTGGAAAACGGGAAGGGGCCGACGTCTGCCACGGAGAAGGTTTCGGACGCATGGCGCACATGGTCCCCCTCTTCGGCAGGACGATACTCAGGAACGACCCCGTGATTCTGGGGTTCGGCATTCTTGAAAACGCGTACTGCCAAACCTGCAAATTCGCCGCCATGAA
>JAITJV010000136.1 GCA_031278755.1 Treponema sp.
TATTGTTGATGAATGGAACGACGAAATGTTTATCAGGGGAGTTGACGTCGCGGTTGAAGCGGGCGGAGGCGCCGCCACGCTTGATTTGGCCGGGAGAATGGTTTGCCCGCACGGAACCCTTGCGGTTGTGGGGTATCATCAGAGCGGGGGCCGCCGGGCGGTTGATATGCGCCTCTGGAACTGGAAGGCCGTTGATGTGATTAACGCCCACGAAAGAAGGAAGCCGGAGCAAATGGGGTGTTTTACCAGGGCGATACGGCTTATCCAGGCGAAGCGGCTTCAAATCAGGGACATGATGACGCATGAATACGCGCTTTCGGATATTAACAGGGCTTTTTCCGAACTAAAAGAAAAACCCAAAGGATATATAAAAGGGTATATTCGTTTTTCTTCATAAACGAACAAGCCTCATAAACAAACAGGTCTATTGAAAAAAGCCGGGCTTATAATATAATTCTTTTAGGGTAAATGATCACAAGGAGTCAAACATGGCCGGGTTAAAAATAGGGATCGTCGGCGCGGGGGGCATGGCGTCTTACCACTACGAAGGTTTCGTCAGGGCCGGCGCCGAAGTAATCGCCATGGCGGATACGGACACGGGCCGGGCGAAGGCTTTCGGGGAAAAGCGGGGGATAAGCCGCGTCTATCCGGGCCTTGCGGAGATGCTTTCGGGATCGCCTGAAATCGACGCCGTTTCGGTGATTACCCCGAACAAATTCCACAGGCCCCTTGCCGTGGAAGCTCTTGAAAAGGGAAAACACGTCTACTGCGAAAAGCCCCCGGCCCTCAATGCCGCGGAGACGGGGGAGATGGCCGCCGCCGCCGCGAAGGCGGGCAGGATGCTGATGTTCAACTTTAACAACAGGGCCAGGCCCGAATCGCAGGCAATCATGGACTATATCCGCGAAGGGAGAGTGGGCGTAATCAATTCGGCCCAGGCTTTATGGATAAGGCGCAACGGCATCCCCGGTTTCGGCGGCTGGTTTACCACCAAAGCCCTCTCGGGCGGGGGGCCCGTGATAGATCTTCCCCACATGCTGGATCTTGCCCTTTACTTTATGGGTTTTCCCGAACCGGATTATCTTTTGGGAACCGTGTACCATGATTTTATGGACAACAGGAATTTCAAGGGGCCCTGGGGCGTCCCCGACAGGGCGGACGGAGTTACCGATGTTGAAGCGGCCTGCCACGCCATGGTTACTTTCAAGACGGGCCAGTGCCTCGCGGTGCGCAGTTCCTGGGCGGAAATGAATGAACGGGAAGCGGCTTCGGTCGTCTTTCAGGGGACAAAAGCGGGCGGAAAGGTGGAGCGCCTTTTCGCCGTAGACGGCGTCGACGAAACAAGCATAGACAGTTCGCGCCTCTTTATTGAAGAATACGGAAACCAGGTTGATCTTGTCATCAAAACCGAAAAGGATGAATCCATGGGCCGTATTGCAAACGCTTCTAATTTTATCGAAGCGATACAGGACGGGGCAAAGCCCCTCAATACGCCCGGCGAGGCGCTCATTCTCATGAGGATCATTGACGCAATATATGAATCCGCTTCAACGAAGAAACCGGTAAAAGTATAGGATGATCCGTGGAGGATAAGCCGCCGTGAAGAAAAGTTCCGGCCTTAAGGTAAAAATCCTTATTATTACTTTTGCCGTTATGATGGTGCTTGCTTCCGCGCTGGTGTTCATCATGATAGGATTTATGAATTACCTGACCGACGCCCTTCTTTTGGGAACCATGCAGCCCATGGCAAAGACCGCCGCTTCAACCATTCAGGGGTATCTCCACATGCTGGCGGATCGTGTTTTTCTTATCAGGGATAATATAGCGTTTATGGGTCCTGAAACGGGGAACAGGGAGAAGCAGGCCGTTCTTGACCGGGCGGCGGCGGGAATAGAATTTCTCTGGCTCGGACTGTATTCTCCCGAAGGAATTCTTGAAACGGGGACCGCGGGCTGTCCGGCCTCCATTTTGCCGCGCCAGATCTTCACCATGATGAAAGAAACGGAGAATCTTGCCTTTGAGGATATTGCTTCAAGCGGCGGAGAGCCGGGGATCGTCATGGGTACTCCGGTCTTTCAGGGCCAAACCACAGTCTTCTACCTTGTGGGAAGCTACCGTTACGATATTCTTGATGATGTTTTCGGCCACATCAATATTTCATCGGGGAGCACGGTTTACATCATAAACGAAAGCGGCAAATTTATGGGCCACAGGGACGCCTCCATGGTGACGGACGGTAAATCCATTTTTGATGAATACCCCTCCGCGGGGATCAGGGAAATTCTGGACGAAATGGTGCAGGGCCAGACCGACGCGGTAAAGACGGGCGCCGGGGGCGGTGAAATCTTTTTCAGTTTTGCCCCCATTCGGGGCACGCGGTGGACGCTGGTGATAAGCGCCCCCCGCGGCGATTTTATGCACGCGGTGCGGCAGGGGATTATCACCGGTATATTGATTACCCTGGTTCTTTTTGCGTGTTCTTCCTTCATTCTCTATAACCTCATATCGAAAAAGCTGACAAGCCCTCTGGCAATAATTACCAAAACGGCCCGCCGCCTCGCCCACGGGGATTTTGTGCAGAAACTTCCCGGCGATATAACAAGGCGCCCTGATGAAATCGGACTTTTGGGCGGCGCCTTTGAAAGCATGTCGGATTCCATCGAAGGGGTGATAAGCGGCATTGAAGAGATCATTCAGGCGGCCGCGGGCGGGCGCCTGCGCCAGCGTTCGAATCTGTCGGGCCTTACGGGGAATTTTCTCAAGATAGTTTCGGGCGTCAACGCCGCCCTTGACAGCATCTGTTCCCAGTTGGACGCCGTTCCTGTGGCTTTGGCCCTGTTCAGTGAAAGCCGCCGCATGCTGTACCGGAACCGGAGCATGGATGAATTTCTCCTTGTTCACGGACTGGACAACAACGACGCCCGGCTTCTTGAGCGTATAGCCGGAGGCGGCAAAAATTCCGGAACGGACGCCCTTGACGCCGGGGCGCGGGCGGTCTTTGATCCCCGCGTTAAAAATCCCGGACAGTTTACCGCGGACATCGCCCTTCTGGGAGACAACGGCGCGGACAACTTTGCTCTTAATTTGAGACGGACCGGGGAGAACGGAGATTCCCTTACCGTGCTTCTTCTTCTCGCCGACGTTACCATGCTGACCCGCGCCAAGATCGACGCCGAAACGGCAAGCCGCGCGAAAAGCGATTTCCTTTCCAGGATGAGCCACGAGATACGCACCCCCATGAACGCCATTACCGGCATGACCCAGATAGCCAAAAGCTCGGAAGACGTGCAGAAGATTCGGAATTGCCTTGATCAGATTGAATCTTCGTCGGGCCATCTTTTGGGGATCATCAACGACATACTTGATTTCAGCAAGATCGAATCGGGCAAGCTGTCGCTGCAACCCGGTGAATTTTCCCTTACCGCGGATCTTGATTTTGTCGTTTCCATGATGCTTCCCCGCGCGAGGGAAAGGGGGATCAATATCAGGCTCAAGCTCTATTCAATAGAAAACGACGAGGTGGACGCCGATTCCCTCCGCCTTAACCAGGTGCTGATAAACCTCCTTTCAAACGCGGTCAAATTTTCTCCCGAAGGCAGCGAAGTTCTCCTTACCGCGCGGGAGCTTCCGGGCGGCGGCGATCTGAAGCAGTTTCGTTTTGAGGTCATCGATCACGGCATTGGAATAAGCGAAAGCCAGAAGGCGAAACTGTTCCGGCCCTTTGAGCAGGCCGACGGGGGCATTACCCGGAAGTACGGCGGCACGGGGCTTGGGCTTGTGATCAGCCGGAGCCTTGTCGAAATGATGGGCGGCGGCATAAGCCTTGAAAGCGCGGAAGGGCGGGGCAGCGTCTTTGCCTTTACCATACGCTGCCCGGCGCGGCGGCGCGGGGAGGCCCTGAAGGAAAAGCCGGAAGATACGGAAACGCCTGACTATGATTTTTCGGGGAAGCGGTGCCTTGTCGTGGATGATATTGATATAAACAGGGAGATCATCCTTGAACTGCTTTCGGTTACCGGGATCAGCCTTGAAACCGCGGCGGACGGCAGGGAGGCGGTTGAAAAATTCCGGGAGGCCCCGGAAGGCTGGTACAGCGTCATACTCATGGATATGCAGATGCCCGTTCTGGACGGCTGTTCGGCGGCCAGGGAAATACGGGCCGTCGAAGAATCAAGGAAAAAAAGCCGCCGGGACGCGGCGGATTTGCCCGCGCGAGTCCCGATTATCGCCATGACCGCCAACGTCATGGAAGAAGACGTCCGCCGCGCCCTTGATTCCGGAATGAACGCCCACCTGGGCAAGCCTATAGAACTGGCCGCCATGTATACGGCGCTTGATGAGCAGATGAAAGGGCCGGCCGGGGCTTAACCGGCTTCCCGGACAAGCCCCCGTCATCGGGTTGCATAAATATACAAATTTTATTCAAATTCATTGACAGACAAAAAATGAAAACGGTATACTCTTACAGGTTAATAAACCTTTGGAGGAACAACATGAAAGTAAAGATCCCTGTATTGGTTCTTTTTCTCGCTTCTTTGACTTTTTTCCCTCTTTGCGGGAGAAACAAACAATCCGGCGGCCTTACCATGAAAGCCGGGGTGCTCACCGTGGGTATGGAAATCGGCTACCCCCCGATGGAGTATTTTGACGTCGACGGCAAGACGCCCATGGGTTTTGACGTGGATTTGGCCAAAGGCCTTGCCGCCAAAATGGGGCTTCAGGTGGAATTTGTGGACACCGCCTGGGACGGCATCTTTGCCGGGGTTGATACGGGCAAATACGACTGCATCATCTCGTCGGTTACCTATACCGAAGAACGGGCGCAGAAGTTTAACTTTACCAAACCCTATGTGGCGAATTCCCAGCTTCTGGTGGTCCGCAAGGACGCCGCCGTCAAACCCAAAAGCATGGAAGAGATAAAAGGTTTGCGGCTTACCTATCAGGCCGAAACCACCTCCGACACCATGGCCACCGAATGGATCGAAAGAACCGGCTCAAAAGTCGAGGTCTTTGAGTACGACAAGGTGATGAACTGCTTTGACGAACTTACCCTGAACCGGGTTGACGTCATTCTGGTGGACAGCGTGGTGGCCGCCGAGTATCTTTCCAGGCCGAATAATCCCTATGAGATTACCGCCGAGGTAAGCAACGACGAGGTGCTCGCCGTCTGTCTCAAGAAGGGCAACAGCGCCCTGACGGACGCCCTGAACAAGGCCCTGGACGAACTGTGGGCCGACGGCACGCTGAAAAGCATTTCCCAGAAAGTTTTCGGAACCGACGTGGTTTTGGTTTCTTCCGTAAGGTAAGCGGCGGAAGCGGAGGGCGTAGTGGATTTACAGAAAATCATCGGCTGGATTCCTCCGCTTCTGGACGGCGCCCGGATTACCATTTCCCTCACCATCCTGTCGGTTTCGGCGGGATTGGTGTTGAGCCTTTTTCTTGCCCTGGGGAAGATGTCCAAAAAGGTCCTTCCCAACAAAATCTGCAGCGCCTATATTTTCTTTTTCCGGGGCACGCCGCTTCTGATGCAGCTCTACTTTATCTATTACGGCCTGCCCCAGATCACTTCGATTTTAACCATCAACAACCGTTTCATTGCCGCCTTTATCGCCTTTAGCCTGAACTCGGCGGCCTACTGCGCCGAGATTATCCGCGCGGCGATCCAGAGCATTGACAGGGGGCAGTTTGAGGCGGCCAAGGCCCTGCGCATGTCCTACGGACAGACCATGCGGCTGGTAATCATACCCCAGTCGATACGGCGGCTGATTCCCCCGGTGGGCAACGAATTCATCATGATGCTCAAGGACGCGTCCCTGGTTTCGATTATCGCCCTGACCGACATTACCAAGGTAACCCGTTCGATTTCATCATCCACCGCGTCGGCGATGGTATACATACCCGCCATGATCCTGTATCTGATCATCACCGCCGTGTTCACCTTTGTTTTCCACCGGCTGGAAAAAAAGTATTCCGTCTATGTGTAATTTTGAAACAAACCGCGTTCCGCCGAAAGTTCCGGAAACCCGGCCGGGGCTTCCGGAGTTTCCTTTTTTTGAAAGTCTGGAGTATTGGCATGTCAATGATAAAAACGGTTGATGTTTGCAAGACTTTTTACGACAGGTCCGGAAGAGGCCCCCTTGAGGTTCTCAAGAACGTTTCCCTTACGGTGGAACAGAAAGAAGTGATCTGCATCATCGGTCCTTCCGGCGCGGGAAAGTCAACCTACCTCAGGACCCTCAACCGGCTGGAACGGATAGACAGCGGGAAAATCTTTATAGAAGACAAGCTGCTTTTTGACTGCGCCAACGGGATCAACAGCGTTAAAATGCCCCACCATGAACTGAACCAGTCCCTTCTGGAAGTGGGAATGGTGTTCCAGAGCTTCAACCTCTTTCCCCATAAAACGGTAATCGAAAATCTTATCCTCGCCCCGGTTCACGTAAAGAAGCTCTCTGTGGAAGAGGCGCGTGAAAAGGCCAGGGCCCTTATGGACAGGGTGGGTCTTGCCGACAAGATAGACGCCTATCCGTCCCAGCTTTCAGGCGGCCAGCAGCAGCGCGTCGCCATAGCGCGGGCCCTTGCAATGGAGCCGCACATCATGCTTTTTGACGAACCTACCTCCGCGCTTGATCCTGAACTCGTGGGTGAAGTGCTGACCGTGATGAAGGGGCTTGCCCAAGCGGGCATGACCATGCTGGTGGTAACCCACGAAATGGGTTTTGCCAGGGAAGCGGCCGACCGCGTCGTCTTTATGTTTGAAGGGGCGGTTCTTGAAACAGGCAGGCCCGATGTGATGTTCAGCAATCCTTCCAACGACAGGACAAGGCAGTTTCTGCAGAGCGTTCTGTAGGAGCGCCGTAAAACTTCCATGAAAAAACTTTTGATGGGAAACGAGGCTGTGGCCCTTGGCGCGATCCGCGCCGGCGTCCGTGTGGCGACAGGCTATCCGGGCACGCCTTCGACCGAGATACTTGAAACCATCGCGGGGCAGGTAAAGGGCGGCGGGGCCGGTGTCTATGTGGAATGGTCCGTAAACGAAAAGGCCGCCCTTGAAGTCGCGGCGGGGGCGGCGATGTCCGGCGCGCGGGCGCTTGTAACAATGAAGCAGGTCGGCCTTAACGTTGCTTCCGATCCGCTCCTGAGCCTTAATTACCTCGGCGTCGAAGGCGGCCTCGTGGTTGCGGCGGCCGACGATCCCGGCCCCATTTCGTCCCAGACGGAGCAGGATACGCGCCGCTTCGGAAAATTCGCGAAAGTCGCCGTCTTTGATCCTTCGTCCCCCGAAGAAGCCTACACCATGATCGCCGACGCCTTTGCGTGTTCGGAAAAATACCACAGGCCCGTGATAATGCGCCCCACAACGCGCGTATGCCACGGCTACGCTTCCGTCGAGATCCTTGATCCCCTGCCTGTAAAAGCGCCTTCCGGTTTTGACAAGACAGGCGGCCGCTGGGTCATTTTCCCAAGCCTTGCCTACAAAAACCATATACAGATTGAAAAAGATCTTGCCGCCATGGGAGATGAGTTTTCGGAATACGGCGGAAACCTCCTCCGTGAATTTTGCGGGCGGGGCGTTTCTTCGGGGCGGCCCAAAAAGGGCGTCGCCTCAGGGGGGGTAAGCTGGGCTTACACCCTTGAAGCGCTTGAAGCGTTAAAGGATGAAAAAGATTTTCCGCCCTGCCGCCTGCTTAAAACAGGCGTCTATCCTTTTTCGGAAAAACTGGGAAGATCTTTTCTTGACGGGCTTGAAGAAGTGCTTGTGATAGAAGAACTCGATCCTGTTATTGAAGATGAACTGATACGCCTCTGCGGGCTGTATCGTATAGCGGTAACGGTGAGGGGAAAACATTCAGGGGATATGCCGAACGCCGGTGAAAATACCGCGGCCCTTGTACGTGAAAAAGCGGCCGGCTTTCTTTGCGGCGCCGGCGGCGCGCGTTCCGCCGCGGCGGGAACGGCGGCGCCGGGCGCGGCCGGCGTTCCGGCCTTTTCCCCGCCGCCTCCCCTTCCGCCGCGCCCTCCCGTGTTATGCGCGGGCTGCCCCCACCGCGCTTCGTTTTTTGCGGTACGGGAAGCGTGCGCGGCATGGGCGCGGGACAGAAAGGATGTTCAGCCGGCAAAGGCTGTTTTTTCAGGCGATATCGGCTGTTATACGCTGGGAAACGCGCCGCCCCTTTTTATGACCGACACCTGCCTCTGCATG
>JAITJV010000085.1 GCA_031278755.1 Treponema sp.
AACGGACAGGCCCGGCGCGGTGTACCTTGCCGCCGTCCTTGCCGCCCACAACCAGAAAGGGCTGCCCTCCTTCGGCATCTACGGCCGCGACGTCATGGATCTTAAAGATACGGGAAAAATCCCCGAAGACGTTTCGGACAAGATCCTCCGGTTTATCAGGGCGGCCCTTGCCGCCGTGTGGATGCGGGGCAAAAGCTACCTTTCAATAGGTTCCGTTTCCATGGGCATTGCAGGATCCATTACCAACGCCGATTTTTTTCAGGAATACCTGGGGATGAGAAACGAGTATGTTGATATGAGCGAACTGATCCGCAGATTTGAAGAAAAGATATATTCGGAAGCCGAATACAAACGGGCGCTTGAATGGGTCAAGGCAAACTGCAAAGAAGGGCCTGACAACAATCCTCCCGAAGAACAGCACGACAGGAAACGCAAGGATGAAGTCTGGAAGACCTGCGTCAAAATGGCGATAATAGTCCGCGATCTTATGGTTGGGAACCCCGATCTTAAACGAAAAGGCCTTGTCGAAGAATCGCTGGGGCACAACGCTATAGCGGCGGGCTTTCAGGGCCAGCGCCAGTGGACGGATCATTTCCCCAACGGCGACTTTATGGAAGTAATGCTCAATTCGTCTTTTGACTGGAACGGCGTCAGGGCCCCTTATATCGTGGCGACCGAAAACGATTCCTGCAACGGCGTTTCCATGCTTTTCGGCCACCTCCTCACCGGAACGGCCCAGATCTTCAGCGACGTCAGAACATACTGGAGTCCCGCGGCCATCGAACGGGTTACGGGATGGAAGCCGGCAGGCGGCGCGGCGGGCGGCCTCATACACCTCATCAATTCAGGGGCGACAACCCTTGACGGAATAGGCAAACAGCAGAAAAACGGAAAACCCGCCATGAAACCCTTCTGGGAAATAACGGCAAAAGAAGCGGGGGACTGCCTTGATTCGGTAAGCTGGCGCTACGGAAGCCTGGGCTACTTCAGGGGCGGCGGCTATTCTTCGGACTTTATTACCGAAGGCGATATGCCGGTAACCATGACGCGCCTCAACATCGTCAAGGGCATAGGCCCGGTGCTGCAGATTGCCGAAGGTTCAACCGTCAGCATTCCCGATGAAGTCCACGACAAACTTGACAAGAGAACGGATCCTACATGGCCTACCACATGGTTCGCCCCCCGCCTTACCGGCGAAGGACCCTTCAAGGATGTGTACTCCGTCATGGCGTCCTGGGGCGCAAACCACGGGGCCGTTTCATACGGCCACATAGGGGGCGATCTTATCACGCTGGCAAGCATACTCCGCATACCGGTCTGTATGCACAATGTGGAAAGCGGCAGGATCTACCGGCCCAGCTACTGGAACAGCTTCGGCATGGACGGCGAAGGCTCCGATTACCGGGCCTGCGCCGCCCTGGGGCCGCTGTACAAATAGGCGCGCCATGGAATACGCGATTGCAGTGATTGACATAGGCATGACCAATAAAAAGGTCGCCGTCTATGACGGCGACCTGAAGCAGGTTCATTCCGTTTACCGCAATTTTCCGCCGAAGACGGAGGACGGCCTCCAGACGCACGATCTTGAGGCCATGGAAGAATGGTTCCTTGAAGAACTGGCGGAAGCGGCAAAGGCGTATCCGGTCAAGGCAATCGCCGTGACCACCCACGGGGCTACCATGGTCTTTACAGGGAAGGACGGAAAGCCCGTCCTTCCCTGCGTGTACTACACCTACGAACCGGGGGACGCGTTTCACGACGAATTTTATGCGCGTTTCGGCGCGCCGGAAAAACTTCAGGCGGTTACCGGAACGCCGTATCTCAAGGCGATGATCAACTCCGCCAAGGGGGTTTATTTCACCCTGAACCGTTATCCCGAAAGATTCAAAAACGCGGTTCACCTTCATACCTACCCGCAGTACTGGGGTTCGCGCCTTACCGGAAAAACCGGCATTGAAGGAACCTACATGGGCTGCCACAGCTACCTTTGGGATCAGCAAAAAAGCCGGCTGTCTTCCGTAGCCGAAGAACTGGGCGTCGCGGGACTGCTCCCCGGCAGGCTCAACAACTCATGGGATATCATGGGAACCATTACGGAAGAAACCGCGGCGCGGACGGGGCTTGGGCGGGACACCATCGTAACGTTGGGCATACACGATTCCAATTCGTCCCTTCTTCCGCACTTTGCCAAAAAGGGAGAAACGGGGTTCCTCCTCAATTCAACGGGAACCTGGTGCGTTACGATGAATCCGGTAAGGGAATACGGCTTTGCGCCGGAAGAACTGGGGAAGGTTGTGTTTTTCAACATCTCGGCATTCGGAAAGCCCGTTAAAACGGCGATCTTTCTGGGCGGGCAGGAATTCGACATCTGGTCAAAAATACTGATGAAGATCCACGGCAGGAATGATTTTCCGCCTTACAACGAAGAGCTTTACCGCGCCGTTCTTGCCGAAAAGAAGATCTTCCTCCTTCCCGAGATTACCCCGGGAACAGGGCAGTTCCCCGCATCGCAGGCGGGAGTTGTTGAAGACGGAAAAAAATACCCCTTTGCGGATCTTTCCGCGGATCCGGCGCCGCCCTGTTTCGGCAGTTATGAAAAGGCGTTCGCCGTCCTCAGGATTTCACTTGTGATGCAGTCGCTTACCGCGTTTGAGCGGGCAGGACTGCGGGACGGTTTTGAAATCTATACCGAAGGGGGTTTCAGACAGAACGAAGCGTACAACGCGCTTGTGTCGGCAGCCCTTCCCGGCAACAGGGTCTTCCTTACCGACATAGCCGAAGCGACGGCTCTCGGCGCGGCAATGACGGCGAAGATGGCCCTTACCGGAAAAGGCCTTTCCGATCTGGCTGAAGACTTCGATGTTGAATACAGGGAAGTGCCAAAGGCCGCGCTCCCCGAACTTGGCGCATACAGAAACCAATGGCTTAAATTCGCATAACATGAGGAGAAAAACATGCAAGGAACAATGAAGGGAGCCTATCTCCCCGGCAACAGTACGGTGGAATTCAAAGATGTGCCCATACCGGCGCCGGGCCACGGCCAGGTTCTGGTAAAGATGAAAGCCTGTACGATCTGCGGAAGCGACATACGGGCCATATACCGGGAACATACGGGCAAAGGCCCCGAAGGTTATCAGGGAGTCATCGCGGGACACGAACCCTGCGGCCAGGTTGTGGAAGAAGGCCCCGGTCTCAGGCGTTTCAAGAAAGGCGACCGCGTCATCGTGTACCATATTTCAGGATGCGGAGTCTGCCATGACTGCCGCATGGGCTACATGATCTCCTGTTCCTCCCCTTCCCGGGCCGCCTACGGCTGGCAGCGGGACGGCGGCATGGCCGAATACATCCTCTGTGATGAAAAAGATCTCGTGGCCCTTCCCGCCGAACTTTCCTATGCGGACGGCGCGCAGGTTGCCTGTGGATTCGGCACGGTGTACGAAGCGATTTACAAAATAGGGGTAAGCGGAGCGGATTCGGTGCTGGTGGTCGGGCTTGGGCCTGTCGGGCTTGCCGCGCTTATGCTCTGCAAGGCCATGGGCGCACAAAAACTTATAGGCATTGAGTCAAATCCTTACCGTATAGATCTTGCAAAAAAACTCGGCCTCGCGGACGCGGTCCTTACGCCGGGATCCGGCAATGTGGAAGAAATAAAGGCGCTTACGGGCGGCAACGGCGTGGAAAAAGCCTTTGACGCATCGGCAAGCGACGCGGGCCGCGCGACGGCGATCAGGGCCGCCCGTCAGTGGGGAAAGATCGCCTTTGTCGGTGAAGGCAATACGGTGAACTTCAACCCCAGCCCCGACGTCATTCATCCCCAGAAAGCCATTTACGGTTCCTGGGTAACCAGCATCTGGCTTATGGAAAACCTCGTCGAAGAACTGGTGCGCTGGAAACTGCATCCCGACATTCTTGTTACCCACCGCTTCTCCCTGGACAAGGCCGACGCTGCCTACAGTCTCATGGCTGAAGGAAACTGCGGCAAAGTGGCCGTCTGCGCCGATGAAGAACTGGGAACAACAGGAGAAAAACATGGCCGGTGAAAGCGGCGTAGATCCGAAAAAAGTTCCCTGCGTTACCCTTTCCACGGGAGAAAAGATCCCCTGTATAGGAATGGGGACCTTCGGCTCCGACAGGTATTCGCCGCCGGAAGTATCGGCCGCGGCGGCCGGCGCCATACGCTTTGGATACAGACTTTTCGACTGCGCTTCAGTCTACGGCAATGAAGACCTCATCGGCCGCGTATTCAGCGGCGCGTTCACGTCAGGCATAGTAAAGCGGGAAGAACTCTTCATCATTTCCAAAGTGTGGAACGACATGCACGGGAAAGGAGACGTACTGCTTTCCCTTGCCGGAACATTAAAGAATCTTGCAATTGATTACGCGGATCTCTACCTCGTCCACTGGCCCTTTCCCAACTACCACGCGCCGGGCTGCGACGGCGACGCGCGGAACCCCAATTCCGTCCCCTTTTCGGCGGACGGTTTTATGGATGTCTGGGCGCAGATGGAAAAAATCGCCCGCATGAAACTTGCCAGATATATAGGCATGTCCAACATGACTGTTCCCAAGCTCAAGGCCGTCCTTCCCCGCTGCCGCATCAGGCCCGCGTTTATTGAGATGGAACAGCACCCGTCTTTTCAGCAGCAGGAACTGTTTGATTACTGCGTTAAAGAGGGCATTCAGGTCATAGGGTACTGTCCGCTGGGAAGCCCCAACAGGCCGGAGCGGGACAAAACGCCGGAAGACGCCGTAGACATGGAACTTCCCGAAACAGCCGCCATAGCTTCTTCGCGCGGAATACACCCCGCCCAGGTCTGCCTGAAATGGGCGGTCAGGCGGGGGAGCATTCCCATCCCCTTCTCCGTGCATGAAAAAAACTACAAAAGCAATCTTCTTGCCGTCATGGAAGATCCTTTGACCGATGCAGAAATGGAGGCGATGAAAAAGGACGAGCGGAACTGCCGCCTTGTCAAGGGGCAGGTCTTCCTCTGGCCCGGCGCGAAAAGCTGGAAGGATCTCTGGGACGAAGACGGAAAGATATGGGGAACGTAAGGGCGGCGCGGGAACCGCATAACGTTCCGGCTGTATGGAAGCCGCTTGCGCGGCAATCAGAAAGTGGGAATGTTCCCCAGCGAAGCCGGGGCGCGGAATGACCTAGGCAAACCGTAGCCCGAGCCGTCATCAGGCGGCAAAGCGCATACAGTCCTCCACGGAGCAAACTCCGCGGTATCTTAAGCGTTGCATTAGTCTGAACGGAGGCTCGTTCGATAGGAAGTTTATTATATCCTCCCCCGCGCAAGCGGGTTCCTGGCTTAATACCAAATATTTGTAAGCA
>JAITJV010000176.1 GCA_031278755.1 Treponema sp.
ACTGCCGGTTCAGACCGTTACCGACGTACAGTATGTCTCCGTTCCGGCCCCCGCCCCGTCCAACTGCTGTTCCCCCCTCCTGTGGATAGTGCTTTTCCTGCTGCTCCTTGTGATAATTCTCCTGGTAGTGATACTGGTGCTGATACTGCGCCGCCTTCTGCTCTGGCCCTGGTATTATCAGGCGTGGTACCGCCGCCATCTTCTCTGCGCGAAAAAACGGCGCCGCGAAACCGCCCGCTGAGGCGCGTTCTCCCCGGATCCGGACGCGCATGAACCTGCGCCTGAAGACCGGAACCTTGCATAATCCCGCCGTTCCCTATAATTTGGAGGGGTGAAGAAGAACTCTGGAGGAATTGCCCGAGGCCCCTTTATTCCGGCGCTTTCATATATTCTCAAGCGGCTTCTTTCCCTTGTTCCCATTATGTTCGTCGTTTCGGCGGCGATCTTTTTCCTCATACGCCTTACCCCCGCCGATCCCATAGGTTCAATCACAAGCGGGCGGCGCATCAGCGACGAGACCCGCGCTTCCCTTACGGCCCGGTACCACCTTGACAGATCCCTCCCCGAGCAGTACTTCATCTGGATTGGCAACATGCTGCGGGGAAACCTCGGCGACAGTTTCAGGCGCAGCCAGCCCGTCGCGGCCCTGCTTGCCGCCCGTTTTCCGACAACCGTTCAGCTTGTCCTGATGAGTTCCCTTATCGCGGTGATCCTGGCGATTCCCGCGGGGGTGATCTGCGCCGTCAAAAAAAACACCGCCTTTGACCGCATCGTGTCGGGTTTTATGGTGTTCTGCGTTTCGTCGCCGGTGTTTCTCAACGCCATTATTCTTATGCTGATTTTTGCCCTGCGCCTCCGGTGGTTTCCCCCCTTCGGGGCGGGGCGGGGTTTTATCGACAACCTCTACCATCTGGCGCTGCCCGCCCTTGCCCTGAGCCTCAATATGGTGGCCCTCATGGGGCGCATCACCCGCGACCGCATGACGGGGGAGCTTTCGTCGATGTACGCCCTGGCCCTGAAGGCCAAGGGAACCCCCTTCCGCCGTATCGTAATGGTCCACTGTCTTAAAAATACGCTTATTCCCGTGATCACCGTTGCGGGGATACAGACGGGAGCCATGGTTGTGGGGGCGGTGCTGGTGGAAAATGTTTTTGCCCTTGGGGGCATAGGCGCCCTTCTTGTCGAAGGCATTCAGGCGTCGGATTATCCTGTCGTGCAGAGTATTATGCTTTTTTTGGTGCTGCTCTTTCTTCTTATAAATTTTGCGGTCGATCTTGTGTATGTAATCATAGATCCCCGTATCCGCGCGGCCGCGGCGGCGGGAAAGGCGTAGGGAGAAGGGATGGGGCGCGGGTTTTTTTTCAGGATCAAAAAAAACGAAGGTTCTTTTTTTACTGTTCCCCTGATGGTTTCGGGGGGCCTTCTCTTTGTGATCATCGCCGCGTGCGCCTTTTCTCCGTTTCTGGCCCCCTACGGGGAAACCGAGCAGGACCTTTCCGCTTCGCTTGCCCGGCCCTCGGCGGAACACCTGCTGGGCGCCGATAAAATGGGGCGCGATCTCCTGTCCCGCCTGCTTTTCGGCGGAAGGATAACCCTCCTGAGCGCCCTCGGCGTGGTCGCCCTTTCGGTAATCATCGGGGCGCCTTTGGGGCTTTTTTCCGGTTTTTACGGGGGAAAATTCGATTCGGCCGCCGGCCGCGTCTGCGATGTGCTGCTTTCGTTTCCGTCCCTTCTGCTTGCCTTTCTCTTTGTGGCCGCCCTCGGGCGGGGCATATTCAACGCGGTGGCGGCCCTCGGGGTAAGCTATGTGCCCATGCTGACGCGCCTGGTCCGTTCCCTTACCATCATCGAAAAAAACAAAACCTATGTTGAAGCCGCCGAATCCGTAGGCTTTTCCCGCCCCTATATCATTTTCCGCCATATTCTTCCCAATTGTACAAGTACGGTGCTGGTGCAGCTTACCCTTGATCTGGCCTACGCGATCCTCGATCTGGCGGCGCTGAGTTTCATTGGACTTGGGGTAAGCCCCCCCGCCGCGGACTGGGGCGCCATGCTTGACGAAGGCCGTAATTTTCTGCTGCAAAGTCCGCTCCTGGCGCTGGCGCCGGGCGCCGCCATAGTTCTTACGGTAATAAGCCTTAACATTTTCTGCGACTGTATCACCCAGTACCTCGATCCGCAGGACCGTTCCCTTCCTTCGTTTGAAAAAATGGAAAACAGAAAACGGAAGGGATTATGACGGGCGATGTTCTTTCGATACGGGAACTTTCATGCGACTTCCTCACGGTTGAAGGGATCGTATATGCCGTAAACGCCGTGAGCCTCAATATCAGGCGGGGTGAAATTCACGGCCTTGTCGGGGAATCCGGCTGCGGCAAAAGCGTCGGCGCGCGGGCCGTCCTGGGCCTTCTGGACAGGAAGCGCTGCCGCATCAAAGGCTCGGCCGTTTTTGACGGAAAAAACCTCCTCGATCTTCCTGAACGGGATATGCGGGACATACGGGGAAGGCGCATATCAATGATCTTTCAGGATCCCCAAAATTCGCTTTCACCCCTGGAAACGGCGGGCATGCAGATTGGGGAGGCCGCCGCCAACCACAGGAATTTCCCGCAGGGTGAACGCGGGCGGCTTGTCGCGTCCCTTCTTGAGCGGGCCGGGCTTCATCCGGATACGGCGCAGAGGTATCCTTTTGAGCTTTCGGGGGGCATGCAGCAGCGCGTGATGATAGCCCAGGCGGTAAGCTGCAACCCCGAGCTGCTTATTGCCGACGAACCGACCACCGCTCTTGACGTAACGATTCAGGCCCAGGTGCTGAATCTCCTTAAAACGTTGCGGGAGGAACTTTCCCTTTCAGTATTGCTCATAACCCATAATTTTGCCGTGGTCGCCGAAGTCTGCGACCGGGTTTCCGTCATGTATTCGGGCTTCATTGCGGAGACTGCGGAAGCCGGTGAACTCATACGTTTTCCGGCCCACCCCTACAGCCGCGCCCTTATCAAGTGCATACCCAGGGGAAGGGCTGAAAGCGGGGCGGGGCCTCTGCCGGTGATCCCCGGATTCCCCCCGCGGCTCTACGAAAGGCCCCGGGGCTGCCCCTTCGTACCCCGCTGCCCGCGGGCGGGAAGCGCCTGCGCCGAAAGGCCCGGGCCGCTTGATTTGGGCGGAGGGCACGTGGTGTTCTGCCATTACCCTGAATACGCCTCCGCCTTTTCCCCGGAGGCGCCGTAATGGATCTTCTGGAAGTCCGCGGCCTTACAAAGGCGTTCCCCCTGAACGGCGGAAGGCGTCTTACGGCGGTAAACAGCGTTTCCCTCCGCGTCGGTCAAAACAGGATCCTCGGCATTGTGGGCGAGTCGGGATGCGGAAAATCGACGCTGGGGCGGCTTATGTTGAGGCTTATCGCCCCTACGGCGGGGCAGGTGTTTTTCAGGGGGCGGGAGATAGGCGCCCTGGGCCGCCGCGCCCTCCTGCCTTTCCGCAGGGCCATGCAGATGGTTTTTCAGAATCCCTTTGCGTCGTTTAACCCGAAAATGCGCATCGCCGGCGCCCTTATGGAAGTGTGCCGTTATTACGGAATGACCCGCGCCGCCGGGCGGGAGCGCGTGGAAGGGCTTTTTGAGGATATAGGGCTGCCCCGGGAACTGCTGGCCCGCTGGCCGAGGGAACTGTCCGGCGGCCAGCTTCAGCGCCTTGCCATCGCCCGCGCCCTCCTTTCCGATCCGGCCCTCATTGTGGCCGATGAGCCCCTTTCGGCGCTGGATGTTTCCGTACAGGCCCAGCTTCTCAATCTGCTTGAAAATCTCCGCAAGACCCGGGGAACCGCGATGGTTTTCATATCCCACGATATGACGGTGGTAGAATACCTGTGCGACGCCGTCGCGGTCATGTACCTTGGAAGCATCATGGAACTGGCCCCCGCGGGGGAATTGTTCGATAATACCCTGCATCCGTATACGCGCAGCCTTAAAGAAGCGGTCCCGCGGCTGGAAACCGGCCTTCGCGGCCATGAAAAGTACGGTTTTTCACACGGGCCGTCCGCCGACGCGGAGAAACGCCGCTTTTCCGCGGGGCGGTTCGGTACAGCCGAACCGCATTGCCCCTTTGCGCCGCGCTGCGGGGAAGCTGCCCCGCGCTGCCGGGCTGAAGCCCCTTTCCTGCGGGAAATATCGTCCGGACATTTTGTAAGCTGCCATCGTGTGTAGGCGATCCGCCTTGTAACTGTATACAGAAACCGGTAAGATACATCAGGGAGAAACGGGCCTGTCCGGGAAGCCGGCTGCTTTCCGGCAGGCCTTTACACGTGCTCCCGTTTTAACAGGAGGAACTATGAAAAAAATTTTCTGTCTTTTCGCGGCGCTGATCATCACGGCCGGTTCAGTCTTCGCGGCCGGAAACCAGGCAAGGAACAGGGGGAACACCTTTACGGCGGCCCTCAGCGAGGATATACGCGCGGTAGACCCCGGCGTCGCCTGGAACTATGTGACCAATCAGGTGGTTAACCAAATCACCGAGGGTCTTGTAACCCTTGACGCCAACAACAACATCATTCCCGAACTGGCAAAAAGCTGGCGTCAGACCGATCCGCTTACCTATGTGTATGACGTCCGGGATGACGTGGTCTTTTCCGACGGCAGCAAAATGACCATGGACGACGTGCTTTTTTCTTTTAACCGCTCGCGGGATCCCGACGGCGGAACCTATTTTTCGGACTTCTTTGCCGATGTGGACGGCTTTTCCGTTAACGGCTGGCAGTTTATCATCAAGCTCAAGAGGCCGTCGGCGGTGTTCAAGTACATACCTACCATTGCCGCGGGACGCATCATAAGCAGGAGTTATTTTGAAAAACACCCGGACGATTTCGGCTCCGCTTCGGGAGGTATTCTTGCAACCGGCCCCTTTGTGTACAAGAGCTGGACGAGCGGACAGGAAATAGTTCTTGCGAAAAACACAAACTACTGGAACAGGGAAAAACTCGCCGCGAATATCATTGACACGCTGGTGTTCAAGATTATCCCCGAGGACACGACGCGGGTAATCGCCCTTCAGACCGGCGCCGTTGATTTCTGCGCCAACCTGCCCCAGGACATGCTGGAACAGTTGGCGGCCGACAGGAACCTGAACATCACCACCGCGGACACCTACAGCCTTACCTATGTGGCGTTTAACACGCAGCGCGCCCCCATGAACGATGTGAATGTGCGCCGCGCAATTTCCCATGCGCTCAACATTCCTGTATTCCAGCGGACCATCATCAGGAACGCGGGATCGGCGGGAACGATACTTCCCTTCGGCCAGGCGCTTTACGGCGAAAACGCGGCCAAATGGCGGCAGTACCTTGAAAAAACAGCGGGCTATA
>JAITJV010000260.1 GCA_031278755.1 Treponema sp.
AAACTTCCTTACCAGCGCCTTGAGCTGGCCGGCCTTGAGGTTGGCCGTTCCCGGTATTTCCGTATCGCCGGGGATAAAACGCAGCCCCCGCACATCCGTATCGGCGATAACATCGTTAAAATCCGATTTGACGTCATTAAGGAAGGTCCCTATCCCCAGCTTCGGCGACTGATGCCCAAGCACAAGGTGGAGGTTGGACGCCCCCAGATCCAGATCGGCCAGCACTACCCGCTGCCCCGCCTGGGCAAAGGCTACGGCCAGGTTCGCCGCGACAAGAGACTTGCCCACGCCCCCCTTTCCGCTCGCCACCGGAATAATGCGCATCAAAGGCCCCCTTCTCCGGCCGCGGCCGTTTCTTTTAATTTTGAATGCAGCCAAAAAGCCCCGGCGGCGGAAAGAAGATCCCCCAGAAAGAAAACAGCGACGGCGCCCAGCGTGACAACCACCGTTTTGGGATCAAGAAAAATGGAGGCAATTACGCCGCTTCCGGAAAAAAACAGCCAGCCCAGGGAAGCGGCCAGAGCGGCCGCCTTTCCCGTTATATAAAGGGGAAGATACGCCTTGTAATCCGCCGGCCGGATCAGCAAAAACAGGGTCATAAGGGGAAAAAGAACGCCGGGAACCGCGTAAACCGGCCAGGGAAAAGAAACCGGCGGCCGCAAAAAGTACCCAAGAAAAAGGAGAAGCAGCAGGCGGATCATCTCGTACGCAAAAAGGACCGCCCGCAGGGGCCGGAAAACTTCCATAACTAAAAAATAAGGCCCCCGGGGCTTCTGATCAAGTGGTTGGCGCCGCGTACATCCGCAGGTCCGCGCCGCGCACGCCCGCAGCCGGTCCGGAAATTCTCTTTCGCCGAAATGCTTGCGGCAGGGTAGACTCATCCGGTATAATCAAGGTAGTACAAAGTCAAGGCAGGCCGAGGAGCCGTTATGAAAAAAAGTGAAACTATTTCCCGGACTATGATTTCCCGGTTGTGGGTAATTGCAGGCGCGGTGTTCTGCCTGCTTTTTGCCGCGGCGTCGGCGCCCTATCTGGCGGCCCAGGGCCGCGACGGGAATGTCAAAACTTCGGACAGCAGGCGCTATTCATCCATAATCCAGAATGTGTTTGATTTTATTCAGCGGCACTATGTGGATGAAGTGGATCCCAGGGTAATTTACGAAGGGGCGATGTCGGGCATGCTCAACGCCCTGGGAGACCCCTATTCGGTCTATATGCCGGAATCGGAAATGGCGGAACTAAACGACACCACCCGGGGTAATTTCGGCGGGGTCGGCCTTTATATTTCCGCCGGAGATTTACAGAGCGACGGAACGATGGACTATGTTGAAGTGGCGGCCCCCATGGAAGACACCCCCGGCTGGCGGGCGGGAATCAACCCCGGCGATCACATTATCGCCATTAATAACGAAACGACGGCCGGCATGACCATGGAAGGAGTGCTGTCCCGGCTCCGGGGGATCCCCGGCGAAAAAGTAACGGTGATGATACGCCGCGGCGAAAAGCTGACCTTTCCCGTCGATATAGTACGCGCGGTTATCGAAGTGCCCACAACCAAATTCTCCATGATAGGCGATATAGGCTACCTTAAACTTATCACTTTTACCCCCATGACGCTGGACAGGGCCCGGGACGCCCTCAACGACTTCAAGGCCAAAGGGTACACCAGCCTTGTTCTCGATCTGCGCAACAATTACGGCGGGCTTCTCGATTCCGCGGTGGGGGTTTCGAGCCTGTTCCTCGACGGCGGCGTTGTGGTAAGCACCAAATCCCGCATCCCCGGGGAAACACGGAATTTTAACGCCCGGCGCATCACAATGGTAAGCGAAGAAATACCCATAGTGGTACTTATCAACAAGGGGTCGGCTTCCGCGTCGGAAATAGTAGCCGGCGCCCTTAAGGACAGGGGCCGGGCCTACCTTGTGGGGGAAAAATCCTCCGGCAAGGGCCTTGTTCAGCAGGTGTACCCTCTGGAAAGCGGGGGCTTTAAAATCACCACCGCCCGGTACTACACCCCAAGCGACGTCAACATAGACAAGATCGGCATTCCGCCTGACAGGGAAGTCCTGTTCCCCGATTTTACCGAAGCCGACGCGGAAAAACTCAGCGCCCTCATCAGATCGAACGCGATCCGGTCTTTTATCGAAGCCAACCCGGAAGCGTCCCCGGACGCGGTCAATGCCTTTGCGGGAACCCTCAGCCGGGAATACGGCCTTGATCAAACTCTTTTACGGCGGCTTGTCAGGAACGAACAGAACAGGACCAGCATAGCCCCGGTTTATGATCTTGAATACGATATACAGCTTCAGGAAGCGGTAAACATACTGCGGGGAGGAAATTACCGCGCCCTGATGCAGAACACCAAGACCCTTAAGGTTCTTCAGGAAGAAGCCGTCCGGGAAGAACTTCCCCTGGCGTCCTGAAACGCTTCATTCTGGACCCGGCCGGATCTCCGGGCGGAGTCCGGGAAACAGTACGTCTGACCGGCAGGGACTATCACTACCTGGTCAGGGTGCGCCGCCTTGCCCCCGGCGAGGTTTTCCCCGTTCTGCTTCCCGGCGGGGTCGAAGCCTGCGTCCGCATACAATCCGTTGACGGCGGCGTACTTACGGGCGTATGCGAGGCGGAAGAAAGCGGCCGGCCCGGCCGCCCGCTGCCGCCCATCGTGCTTTTTCAGGCCCTGCCCAAAGGTTCAAAGATGGACCTGATCGTGAGGCAGGCCGCGGAAGGCGGCCTTGCCGAAGTGGTTCCTTTCGCCTCCGAATATTCCGTTCCCCGGGACGGGGCCGGAGAAGAAAAAATCCGGCGCTGGGAACGCATCATCAGGGAGGCCCGCCAGCAGAGCGGATCGCGCATTGCGACCGTTCTGCACCGCCCCCTTTCCATGGACGGGCTTTTTGATTACTGGGAGGAATTAAAAAGCCGGCCCCTGCCGGACGCGCGGAACCCGCAAAACCCGCGGCGTGCGCCGAAACAGAGCCTGGGGCTGTTTTTTCACCAGTCCCCCCTTGCGGAGGCCGGTCTCCACGATTATCTTGAAAGCAATCCTGAAATTGTCGCCTTTGCCGTCGGCCCCGAGGGGGGTTTTTCTTCCGCGGAGGCGGCGTTGTTTCAGGCGGCGGGCTTCAAAGCCCTGACGATAGGGGATACGGTGCTGCGCACCGAAACCGCCGCCCTTTACGGAGCGGCGGCAATACGAACCATTCTTTTGGAGAGAACGTTGTGGATGCGGTCCGGGAACGAGTAAACTTTCTCAAGGTTCCCATAGACATAATACCCCAGGACGGCCTTAACGATGCGGTGTATGAACTGCTTGCGTCGGGAAAGGGGCGGAACGTAGTGCTCCTTTCCCTGTGGGATCTGCTCAGGGCGCGGCGCAACAGCGAGTACCGGTCGTATATCCTCAACGCGGCGCTGGTCATTCCTATTTCAAAAAGCCTTATAAGCGGCGTCAAATTCCTTACCGGGAAAAAAGCCGTGCGCTACATGCCCTTTGATTTTGTGGTGCATCTTCTTACCATCCTTGAAGACAGGGAATTCACCCTGTATCTTTTGGGCGGAAGCCGTCAGGTTTTGCGGAAAACCGAAAAAAACATACGCCAGACCTTCCCCCGCCTCCGCGTCGTCGGCCGCTTTTTCGGCGCCTTCAGGCGCCAGGAAGAAGCCTCCATACTGGAGGCAATACGGAAAGCGTCTCCGTCCCTTCTTCTTGTAGGCAGGGGGGTGCGGGGCGGGGAACACTGGATAACCCGGAATTCGGGCCAGTTGAATCAGGGCTTAAGGCTCTGGTGCAGCGATCTTTTCGACGTGTTTGTCGAGCGGAAGCGCCGGCCGTCCCGGCTGACCTTTGACAGGGGCTTTGAATGGACAGGCTTTGTTTTCAAAATCCCCTGAAAATTTTAAGGATTTTTCCTTATTTCTATTATAAACTGTTATTATTGGCGTATCGTCTTTTCAGGAAGTAACAATATGAAACCGACAGCCTTTTTCCTTGCGGCGTCCCTTTTTCTGGCGGCCTGTAATACAGGAACAAGCAGTCCCGTTACCAGCCCGCTGGTTTATACCCAGACGGTTTATCTTAACAACCAAAGCCTCTTTCTCGTAAAGGTAAACCGTTCGGATTACAACGTCGGCTACAACTATACCGGATCCGCGTCATCCGTCGGAGATCTTTCCGGGGGAAGATCCGCGGTCCCGGGCGCCCTCGTTCCCCGTGAATCAGGCGGCGAAATCAGCGCGGATCCCGCCGGACTTGACGCCGGTGAAACCTTTGTGCGCCGCGAGCACGAAAGGTCCCAAAAGTTTAACAGCAACCCGCCGCCCCTGCCCGCGGAGACGCTTTTGCCGCGAAGGCCGCGCGCTTTTCCTCCGGTGGTGGGAGACCCAAGAGATTTTCATGTGGAAGACAGCAACGGGAATTTTACTTCCGTCGTCTCCACGACACTCAAGGCGCAGTCGTCAAAGGCCAACGTGTGGATTGCGGACGACAATTTTGACAACAGTTCTTCCGCGAATGATGACCAGAAGTTGACCATGGCCCAGGCCGAGGCGCTTGCCGATAAATTTAATACCGCTTATAACCTTGTTACCAACGTATTCGGCTATGAATACGGCGCCGCCTACGGGCAGCCTTTGGGGGGAAAAGACGGCGATGAAAGAATACAGATCCTTGTCTATGATATTGATTACGATTATTCTTCCACCCAGACTTCCGGAACCTTCGGCTACTTCTGGAACAAGGATTTTTATACCCAGACTGAACTTGATTCCGCCGGCCTGAGTAATATTAAAACAAACGACGCCGAAATAATGTATATAGACGCTCATTTTACCGATTGTGCGCCTGATATGATATATTCAACCCTGATCCACGAATTCCAGCACATGATACATTTCAACGAAAAATACGTAAGAAGGGGCAAGCGTTCGGAAACCTGGTACAATGAAATGCTTTCGATGCTGGCGGAGGACATGATAGCGCCCATGATAGGCGTAACCGGCCCTAACAATCTTCCCATGGGCAGGTTCCCCTGGTTTATCCGGGGTTACAGTGAAGGAATAAGCCGGTGGCTTTCCGGTTCGGACGTGTATTTTTCCTACGCCAACGCCTATGCCTTCGGCGCTTATCTTGCCAGAAACCTGGGGGGTCCGGCGCTTGTCGAAGCCATGGCGAAAAACAATTACGTCAACAAGGATTCCATAAGCGCGGCCCTTGCCGCGGTCAGCCCCGCGCCGGACGTTAAAAATTTTGACCGCGCCCTGTACCGGTTTGCGGAAACCCTTGTTTACAACGGCGCGCCCGCGGGTAGATTTTCCTTCGGAAGAGCGGCCTCCGGCGTTATAGGCGGAAACACGTATACGTTTAACGGCATTAATATCCGGAACTGGAACAACTCCAATATTTACAGTCCGGCCGACGTCGTTATTAACGCGGGCGGCCCCGGCCCGCTGATATTCAGCCTTAAATATTTATTCGGCATGCCTCCCAATTCGGTTCTTGTTCAATCAAGACCCGAGTGGCAGAATTTTACAGGGGTTTTGACGGTTACCTTTACGCTCCCCCTCAACCCCTTTATCGATCAGTACCTTCTGATCAGGTAGATCATGAAAAAACGCGTGTTACTGGCGGCTTTATTATCCGCCTGCTTTTTTCCGGGCTGCACAAGCGAAGCAGGCTCGATCATCCGCGGCGGCGTCCGCATTTACGGAAGCGATCCCGGCACATACGCCGGCATAGCATCCGAAGACGGCAGAATCTTCGCCGTCTATCCTCCGGAAAAAGAAACGGAGATCAGACAGCTTCAGGGGTATTATGTGGAATTTACCGTCCGGTTCCTCCCCGATCCCAAAGGGTACGGCAGCCTCTTTCTCAAAGACGGCACGGTAACCCCGCTTTCATGGAAAATTATTGATTGAAGGTTTAACAGGAACCGGGTTCGCGGAGGGGCCTCCGGGGCGGAAACGGGGGGCTTCAGCGCACAATCTTGGCGCGGTTAAACGCCTGTCTGTATGTCGTCGGGGTAATATCCTCAAACTGTTTGAACCGTTTCATGAACGCCTTTTCATCATCAAAACCAACCTTGTAGGCTATCTCTTTGATCTCGTCCCCGGTATTAAGGAGCATCTTCTTTGCGCTGGAGATCCTTACCATGGAGATATATTTCATCAGCGGGCAGCCCGTATACTTGCGGAAGGCCGTGGAAAGGTAGTCGGGGTTATATGAAAAGATCCTGGCAATTTCCCCCATGCTCATCCTGACGCTGTA
>JAITJV010000287.1 GCA_031278755.1 Treponema sp.
ACTGCAGGGCGGGGGCGGCCGTAGTAGTTAAGGCAATTGCAGACGGCAAGGCCGCCGCCGCCGGCATACTCCGCCGTCTTGGGCTTTCCGCCGATTTTACCGACGCCCCCAGGGGCGCGGAAACGGCCTTCGGGGCGGGAAACGTTTCCGCCTTTAATGAACTGTACCGCAAAAAGGGAATTATCGCCGAAGCAAAAAAAAGCGGAGACGACGGCATACGCTGTCTTTCGTGCAACGCGCTCTGCGAAATCTGTACGGACGTATGCCCCAACAGGGCCAATGTCATGATAGAACTTGCGTCTGCGCCGGGGGCTTTGAGGGGGACCCGTCAGATCGTCCACATAGACCGCATGTGCAATGAATGCGGCAACTGCGCCACCTTCTGCCCCCACGCGGGAAAGCCGTACCGGGACAAGTTCACGATTTTTTCAAACGGGGAAGATTTCAGCGGCAGCGAAAATCCCGGTTTCCTTAAAACGGGGGAAGACGCGTTCCTCCTCCGTCTTGAGGACAAGTCGGAGCTGAAATGCCGAAAAGGCGACGCGGCCGTTCCTCCGGAATACGCCGCGGTCATTTGCGCCGCCGTCGAGAAGTATCCCTATTTGATTATGCAATAGAATTGTTTGGAAACTTCAGTTTCTGAACAGCCCTGATAAAAGAGGTTTATCATGCTCCTGATAGGAAACGGAAAGATCATCACCAGGGACGGCGCGCGCCCCTTTATCGAAAACGGCGCCGTCGCCGTTGACGGCAAACTTATCGTTGAAACCGGCGACAGCGCCGCCCTTAAGGCAAAGTACCCCGGCGCGGAGTATATGGACGCGCGGGGAAGGCTTGTGATGCCCGGCTTCATCAACGCCCACATGCACTATTATTCAACCTTTGCGCGGGGCTTTAATCCCGGAGGAAGGCCCGCGACCACCTTTGGGGAAATCCTTTCGGGGCTTTGGTGGCGGCTTGACAGGGCGCTTGGTCTTGACGATGTGTACTACAGCTGCATGGGCCCCATGATAGACGAAGTCCGCTCCGGCGTTACGTCGGTTATCGATCACCACGCAAGCCCCTTCGCCGTCGAAGGAAGCCTTTTCAAAATCGCCGAGGCTTCAGGCCTGTTTGGGCTGCGCAGCAACCTCTGCTATGAAACATCGGACAGGGACGGAGAGAAGATCGCCGACGCGGGAATAAAAGAAAATGTTGATTTTGCGAAGTACTGCAAAGAACGGAACGACGACATGCTGAAGCCCCTTTTCGGCATGCACGCGCAGATGACGATAAGCGCCAAAACGCTTGACAAGTGCCTTGCGGCGGCGGCTTCCGCGGGGACGGGTTTTCATATACATGCGGCCGAAGGGATCGAAGATGTTGTAGACGCCGTTTCCAAATACGGACTCCGCGTGATTGAGCGGCTGTATAAATTCGGCGTACTTTCCCCAAAAACGATAGCCGTCCACTGCATACATATCACCGGTGAAGAAATGGACATGCTCGGGGAAAGCGGGGCGGCGGTGGTTCATAATCCGCAGTCAAACATGGGGAACGCCGTCGGGGTTTCGCCCGTGCTCGACATGCTCAAAAAGGGAATACCCGCGGGAATGGGCACGGACGGCTACACATCCGACATGACGGAGCCGCTTAAAACCACGGCAATCCTCCATAAGCATGAAAAGAAGATTCCGTCCGCCGCATGGATCGAGCCGCACACCATGCTTTTTGAAAACAACAAAAAAATCATGGAGCGTTTTATAAACGGAAAGGTGGGTGCAATAAAAAAAGATCACTATGCGGACGTCATTATTGTTGATTACAAAGGCCCCACCCCGATTAACGCGGATACCATTAACAGCCATATTCTTTTCGGTATTTCGGGCCGCCATGTAGATACTACGATCATAAACGGAAAGGTGATCATGAAGGAAAGAGAGCTTGTCAATATTGACGAAGAAGCCCTTTTGGCAAAATCCCGCGAACATGCCAAAAAACTCTGGGAGCGGATCTAGTGCTTGTGATCATCAAAGGCGCGGGCGATCTTGCGTCGGGCATCGCCCTGCGCCTCCGCCACGCCGGTTTCAGCATACTGATGACGGAGATCGGCCGCCCCCTGGCCGTGCGCCGCACCGTCTGTTTTTCGGAAGCGGTCTACAAAGGGCGCGCGGCGGTTGAAGACGTTGCCGCCGTTCTTGCGCGGGATGAAGAAGAGGCGCGGGAAATCCTCGATGCGGGGAACGCCGCCGTTCTTGTCGATCCCCTGGCGAATTGCATAAAGCGGCTTTCCCCTGTATGCGTCATTGACGCGATCATGGCGAAAAAAAACACCGGCGCGTCCATTTTCGACGCTCCGGTGGTAATCGGGGTGGGTCCCGGCTTTACCGCGGGAGAGGACTGCCATGCGGTCATCGAGACGCAGCGGGGGCACAGCCTTGGGCGGGTCATTACCAAAGGAAGCGCCCTTCCCAACACCGGCGTTCCCGGAGACATAGGGGGATACACGGCGGAAAGGCTGCTCCGCGCCCCCGTGGACGGCGTCTTTGAAGCCTGCGCCGAAATAGGAGACGTGATAAAAAAAGGCGGACGGGCGGGCTTTGTACGGCCGTCCGCCGGGAACGCCCCCGCCGCCATGGTTGAGGTCCGCGCCGAAATAGACGGCGTACTCCGCGGCATACTTCCTTCGGGAACAGCCGTACACGGCGGAATGAAGGCGGGCGACATAGACCCCCGCTGCGCAATTTCGCACTGCTTTACCGTATCGGACAAGGCGCTTGCCGTCGCCGGCGGGGCGCTGGAAGCCCTGCTTCGTTTTTTCCCCCTTTTTTAGCCCGGGGGAACATCTAAAAACTTCAGTTGGAATAAACTTGCTTGTTCATTCTCGTTCGAGAACCTATAATAAAGTATGGAAAAAGAAAAAATAAAACAGATTATTGATGCGGCCTCGGGAAGAGTTCCCGCCGATCTTGTGATACGGAACGGCAGGATAGCCGACGTGTTTGCGGGGCGCATCATCGAAGGGGATCTCGCCGTACAGAACGGCCTTGTAGCCGGCATAGGAAAGTATGAAGGCCGCGAGATCATCGACGCGGAGGGGCTTTACCTCCTTCCCGGTTTTATAGACAGTCACATTCATATAGAATCTTCGTTCCTCGCCCCCGAAGAACTGGGGAGGCTCCTCCTTTCGCGCGGGACGGCCGCCATTATCGCCGATCCCCATGAAATCGTAAACGTTACGGGCCTTGCCGGCCTTGACTACATGATAAAAGCCGCCGGGCGCACTTCTCTGGATATTAAATTTATGCTTCCTTCCTGTGTGCCCGCGGCGCCCTGGGAACAGGCCGGCGCGGAGCTTGACGCGGGCGCGTTGAAAGATCCCATAAAAAAAGACGCGATTCTTGGCCTTGGGGAAATGATGAACTACCCGGGCGTCATTAACGGGGCCGGCGATGTAATGGAAAAAATTTCCCTTGCCGTAAAGGCGGGGAAACTCATTGACGGCCACAGCCCCGGGGTAAAGGGGCGGGGTCTTGATGCGTACAGCGCCTTTATTCACACCGACCATGAATGTGCGACCGTGGAAGAAATGGAAGGGCGCATAAGCCGCGGTATGTACGTCATGCTCCGCCAGGGATCCGCATGCAGGGATCTCCGTAATCTGCTTAAGGGGCTTACCCGCCAGAATTCACGGCGCTGTGTGCTTTGTTCGGACGATCTCCAGCCCCGCACCATTTTGAAAGAAGGGCATATAGACAACGACCTGCGCATCTGCGTCAGCGAAGGCGTTGATCCTCTTATCGCCCTGCGCATGGCGACGCTTAACGCCGCCGAATGTTT
>JAITJV010000141.1 GCA_031278755.1 Treponema sp.
GGGCGGACCTGAAAGAGCGGCGCTCCGTTCAAGGGCTTCCCGGGCCGACCAGATACGGTTCACCTGTCCGCCCGCTATACCGGAGGCGGCTTCATCCCTGACCGCCATGATTGCGTTTGATTTTACAAACCTCACCGCCTGCATACCGAAAACAAGATCCTTTATGTCCCCTGTTTCAGGTGCGGTTTTTGTAACGACTTCCCATTTTTCCATGAATCTCAGGTCCGTCTCCTGCACAAGAAGGCCGCCGTCAACCGCGATACATTCGCGTATTTCCGACGGGGGAAGGGACGCCTTTATGATGCGGAGATTTTTTTTCTTTTTGAGGGTATCAAGGGCGGAAGGTTCAAAATCAGGCGCCGCGACGATTTCCAGAAAAAGTTCTCCGAGCCTTTCCGCCATAGCCGCGTCAACGGGGACGTTGGCCGCCACTATGCCGCCGAATATCGAAACGGGATCACACGCGTATGTTTTTTCAAAGGCCTCCAAAAGGGAATTTCCCAGGGAGATGCCGCAGGGGCTGTTGTGTTTGACGGCCGTACAGCATGCTTTTCCGCTTTCAATATGTATGCCGAGCCGTAAAATATCTTCCCTGCCCAAAGGCGCCGCGCCCGCCGAAGGCAGGCCGAAGGAGGAAGACGCCTTCCATGCAAGATCGAGATCGCGTATGTTGTTGTAGGAAAGTTCTTTCCCGTGGAGCTGCTCCATGCCCTTCCACGCCCCGCGTCCTCCTGTGCTGAAGTAAAGCGCCGCCTTCTGATGGCTGTTTTCGCCGTAGCGGAGGCTCTGGACTTTTTTGAGCGAAAGCGGCCAGTATCCGGGAAATTCGGCGTCATCCGTTCCCGCGGCGTTCATCAGGTATTGCGCGACGGCGGCGTCATAGGCCGATGTAAGCGCAAAGACTTTGCCCGCAAGACGGCGCCTTGATTCCAGGGAAACGCTTCCCGCTTTAAGCTCCGCGATAACTCCGTCATAATCGGCGGGATCGGTAAGGACGATCACACCGGTAAAATTTTTTGCGGCGGAGCGGATCATGGAAGGACCGCCTATGTCGATAAACTCTATGGTTTCTTCAAGGGAAAGCCCCGCCCCGGATTTTTCAAAAAAAGGATAGAGGTTGACGCAGACAAGATCGATAGTTCCCATCCCCATTTTTTCCAGCGTCTCCATGTGGGACCTGTCGCCGCGGCGGGCCAGAAGCCCCGCATGAACGGCGGGGTGCAGCGTCTTGACCCGTCCGTCAAGGCATTCGGGAAAGCCCGTTATTGCCGAAACATCGGTAACGGGAATATTTTTTTCCCGCAGTGTTTTCGCCGTTCCGCCGGTTGAAAGAATTTCCCATCCCGATCCGTCAAGGAAGGCGGCAAGGCCGTCTATGCCGTTTTTGTCATACACGCTGATTAACGCACGCTGTTTCATGATTCTCCGCCCCTTTTCGCAAGCCGCTCTATCATCATGACGGCGGCGTCGGTTATCGCCCGGTGTTCTTCGCGGTGTATGCGTTCCGCAAGCGCAGCGGGATTGTCCCCTGCAATAACAGGCACGCGCCGCCGGAGCAGCACAGGACCCGTATCGGTTCCGGCGTCTACAATATGAACCGTACACCCCGATTCCTTTTCGCCCGCCTCGATCACCGCCCGGTGGACCCGTTCCCCGTACATCCCCGGTCCGCCGAATTTGGGAAGCAGGCTGGGATGTATGTTGATGATCCTGCCTCCGTAGGCTTCTATAATATCCCCTTCAAGGATTGAAAGAAAGCCCGCCAATATGATGAGATCCGCGTTATGTTCACAGGCGATGCGGAGGATGCGGCCGGAAAGTTCCCGCCGTCTTTCCGCTTTGGGAAGGGCGAGGGCGGGCGTTTCCGTAAACGAAGGGATCCCCGCGGCTTCCGCCCGCGTCAGCGCATAGGCGCCTGACCTGTCGGAAATTACCGCGGCGATGCGCCCCGAAAGATCTTTTCCGCGGCGGAAACGTCCGTCCTGTTCGGCGCGGATCAAGGCCGCAAGGTTTGTGCCGTTTCCCGAAACAAGAACGATGATGTTGATTGTAAGCGAAGGGTTTAACACCTTGCCAGAACAACATGCCCCGCCGCCTGCGGGCTTGTTGATTTGACGGAGAGATTCATTCAAACCGGATCGCTCCGGCGTTTCCACCGGCCTTTTCCACCCTGCCTATTTCCCGTGCGGGGAAACCCAGGCTGTCAAGGTATTCGGCGGCTTTACGGCTGCTTCCCGGATCGACTGCAATGACAAAGCCTACGCCCATGTTGTAGGTGTTGAACATCATTTTTTCAAGGGCGGGATCATTTTTAAGCGCGTCAATTCCCGCGGTTTCCGCCTTTCCGCCGGCGGTTCCGTGTTCCGCGCAGCCTGAGGCAATGCGGGCAAAAATGGGGGGAACAAGCCATGCGCCTTTTTCCCGATCCGTGTAGGCGGGTTTTCTGATAACCGCGTCAAACAGGGGGCCGCCGGGCGCAAACATGCGGGGAATATTTTCGTAAAAGCCGCCGCCGGTGATATGGGCCATTCCCTTTATTTCAATCTGCCGCATAAGCCCAAGCACCGGCTTTACGTAAAGGCGGGTCGGTTCAAGCAGCGCCATACCCAGGGGCATGCCGCCGAAATCTTCGTTCAGATCGGGGAGCGCTTTGCGTATCAGGCTGAAGCCGTTTGAATGAACCCCCGAAGACGAAACGCCGATAAGGACGTCCCCTTCCCGGATGCGGCTTCCGTCGATTATTTTTTCGCGGTCGGCAATTCCCACGGCGAAGCCCGCAAGATCGTATTTGCCGTCGTTGTAGAAATCCGGCATCTCCGCGGTTTCCCCGCCCAGGAGAACGCTCCCCGTTTCCACGCAGCCGGCCGCAACGCCCTTTACAAGTTCCGCAGCCGCGCCGGCGTCAAGTTTTCCGCAGGCAAGGTAATCAAGGAAGAAAAGGGGCCGCGCCCCGTGGCAGAGAATGTCGTTGACGCACATTGCCACGCAGTCAATGCCGACCGTATCGTATTTTTTCATGGCGAAGGCGATTTCCAGCTTGGTTCCAACCCCGTCCGCGCCCGACACAAGCACCGGTTCCTTCATGCCCCCGAATTCGCCCAGCGAAAACATCCCCGCAAAACTGCCCAGGCCGTTCAGCACAGCGCCGTTCATTGTCCGCGCCGCGTATTCCCGGTATTTGCCGACGGCCCTGTAGCCTTCTTCTATATTGACGCCCGCCTGTCTGTAGTCCACCGCGTTCTCCCGATCCCAAAATCAACAACGAACCGAAGGTTCTCGTTTTGGGAATAACTCCATAATAGGGGATTTTATGGGATCCTGGCTATGGGAACTTCCAGGGCGGGATTTTACCCGCGCCTGAGCGTCCGGATTAGAGCCCGATTGCACCGGTAGAATCGCGGGGTTCCCTTAAATCCATGGTGTATAAATGAGTTCGTTTCAAAACCCGGTTGGTTTTGAAACAGGCTCTAATCTTTTCTGTTTAATTTGCCAAGGCGGCTGTACACACTCTTCAACGAATCATAGGACAGATTGAAGATGTCCAGTAGCTCATCGTAAAGGGGCGCAAGTTCCGTATGAGGCTCGATCGTTTTAACAGGATGGTTGAATTTATGAATAACCGAGAAATCCTTAAACGCCCCTATCCCTACGCCGCCGCAGACCGCGGCGCCGAGGCTTGTCGCTTCTTCGGTATACGCGGGAACTTCAAGCGGTTTCTGCCAAATATCGGCGAGAATCTGAAGCCACACGGGGCCTTTTGCCCCGCCTCCTATGACGCTGACTTTATCGATTTTTGACGCTTTTTCCAGTATCCGCAAAATGATTTTAAGGTTAAGCCCTACGCCTTCAAGAACGGCCCGCGACATATCCCCCCTGGATGTAGTAACGGAAAGTCCGACAAAGGCGCCCCGCGCCTCATGATTCCAGCGCGGGGAACGTTCGCCAAGAAGATAAGGCAGATAGAGCAGTCCTCCCGCGCCGGGGCGGGCATGTGCGGCCCCCTTGTCAATGAGCTTATAGGGATTAACGCCGCCTGACCGCGCTTCGGCAATCTCTCCGCCGCACAGGGTGTTTTTGTACCAGTTATAGGAATATCCCGCCGCCTGCATTGTTCCGCACGGCGCATAGAGCGCCGGATCAAGATGCACCCAGGTAAAGGTCCGCATTTCAGGATCGTATACCGGAGCGGCGCTTGCAAGGGAAATCCACGAGGATGATCCCAGTACATTGTAGGCGCCGCCTTCGCTTACCACTCCCGCGCCGACACAGGCGCAGCTCCCGTCGCCGCCTCCGATGATAACGGGCGTTCCTTCAAGCAGCCCCGTTTCACGGGCGGCTTCCGCGGTAACGCTTCCCGCGTTATCTGTTGAAGGATGGGGATCGGGCAGAATGCCGGAAGGAATGTCAAGGGCTTTTAGTATTTGTTTGTCCCAGATTTTTTTTGCAAGATCAAAAAGATTGGTTCCCGAAGCGTCGCTGTAGTCGGTAACAAATTTTCCCGTCAATT
>JAITJV010000223.1 GCA_031278755.1 Treponema sp.
AGGAAACCTCGCCCCCCGAAAGGGGCTCCAGTTCCATGATGAATTGCAGCAGTACGCCGAAGGGCAGTACCGCCGAAACATTGGTCAGGGTGCAGGCGAATATCACCTTCTTCAAATCCGAATACCCTTTGTCCGTGAGCATCATTGCTTTTTGCAGTCCGGCGGTTTGTTGCGCTTCGCGTATAAATTCTGAAAAATCGCCGATCAGGCGATTTTTTACTCTGCAAACTGCAAGCGAACCAAAGGTCCGCAAAGCAGCCCATAAATCGTGGTTTTGCGGTACAAAGTAACGCAAAAACCTACAAGTGCAACAGGCTGCTAGGGCTTGTTCTTTTTGCTCAGTACCGAATCGACCAGATCCCTGAATTCCGGATCAAGGGCTTCCGGCGCCGTCTGATCCGGGGTAAGCGCATTTTTGTTGATATAGTGAACGCCGTCTTTTTCTTCAATAACTTCGTCATAAACATCAAGAAAGCCGGGTTCACTGTTTTCTTCGACGAGGAAAGGCCTGTATACGAGCGGGAGGCCGTACAAGCCGTTAAATTCATTGGGATTTTTTCCGGGAGCTTTTCCGGGAACGTTTCCGGGATCTAGAGGGATTTTTTTTTTGCGGAGAGGGAGGAATCTCCGCTTCCGTATTCTCACCCTCGAATATTTCAGTCCCGGCCGCATCCGTATTATCGTCAGGGACGGGCGGGGCTGTTTCGCCAGGTTCAGCTTCGGCGGGAATTTCGGACGCTTCGCCGGATTTGGAAGGTTCAACGGAGATATTGGAAAGCATGGTCGCAAAGGGAGACACAATATCAAGGTTTTCATGAATAGCGCCGGCATCGTCGATTTCCGGAAGCGGGCTGAATTCTATCTCGCTGGCTATCTTGGCCAGGACGTCCTGCGAACTGGGGCCGGGGGGGGCGTTTTTACTTCCGTCACGTTCTTCTGCCTTTTCAGAATCTTCGTCCAGTTCTTCCAATTCTTCCACTTCTTCAGGTTCATCATTCCGGTTGAAGCCGCTCATCGCCGCGTTTATATCTTCATCTACAAGTTCAAGGCCGCTGGTCTCAACAATGTAGGGAATATCATCATCGCCAAAGGCAAGTTTAATGTTGGATTGTTTCTTTTCGGCCGCCGACAAAAGTCCGCCTGCGGTTTTGGTTTTGCCTTCGCCGGCAGCTTCGGCAGGCTCAACCTCTTCGACCGCCTCATCTTTCCCGGCTGCCTCTGTAATTTCTGCACCCGCGTTTTTTATGGACGCATCTTTTGCGGACGCATTACCCGCGGCCGTAACTTCTTCGGCAATTTCCGTATCCCCGGCGTCTTCAATGGTTTCGGCTTCTTCGGCCTCTTCGACTTCTTCAAGAACCTCGTCTTCTCCAACCGGTTCCGCTTCATCTATGGTTTCAATTTCTTCGGCGTCTTCAAGTTCCTCTACAGCCTCGACTTCTTCAACTTCTTCAACTTCTTCCGCAGGCGCGGATGCTTCCGCCGCGGGGGGCGCCGTCTGCGCCTGAACAGCGGAACCGGCGGCAAGAACAGGCGCCGAGCTTAATATGCGGTTCAGAATGGACTGGAGTTTTTCTTCATCAATGCCGGAAGCCGCGGGCCGCTGCCTGCTTATGACGGACAGTAATTCATCCCATGATTTGTCAATAAGGGCGTCTATGTTTTCATCGGACCTTCTGCCTTTTTTTGCCGCCATGCCCCGCTTGACTTCGGAACGGACGTCTTCCCTTCGCTGCTCCAGTTCCCGGGCCCAATGGTTCCAGTCAATATCGCCTTTACGCTCATAGTATTGTTCAATAATGGAAATCTGCAGATCTTTAAGACGGCTCTGAATCACCGTCATGGTATCCTGTTTAAGGTTGAAGAAAAGGAAAATGGCGAGGTATATGGTCAGGAAAAACGAAACCAGCAGGATCACTTTCATGGTTTGGGGGAAGGTAAAGAGGTCTTCGCTGACCAGGCGGCCTACAAAAATCCCCAGGCTGGTTTTGGCCGAAATCAGCGCCAGGCTGACTTCCGGAACGGCGGAATCAATCGGCGTAAGGGCAAGAATACCGTCCGCCCACACGGACGAGACCATGGGCAGCACGGTCCGTTCCGAACCGGGCAATCCCATCAACACCCCCGGAGGGCTGGAAAGGATCACGACGTTTTCCCCTATCCGTATTCTCCCCGCGGCGATAAGCCGCTCCGCCACCGCGCGCATGGAAAGGGTAAAAAGGGCGGTGCCCCGGTATACATCAAAAGAATCGTAAAAAGGGAAGGCGAAAATAATACAGTCGCCGGCTTCGTCCAGGATGAGCCGCGGATCGCCCCTGTTCTGGACCGCCACTTCATCATAGGGCAGGCTGTCGTCGTCTTCGTTGTAATTCCGGTAAGCCATGGACAAAAGGTCCTGACGGAGCACATCCCGGGACAGGGTTGAAAAATGAATCCGCATTCCGCCCGAGTCAACAAATTGTACAGCCCGGAGGCCGCCCAGATTTTCCTGCAGGACGCCGTAAAGACGGGTTCTTTCAAAAATATCTTCGGCGCTTTGATTGGGAAGAAAGCTCCGGCGTACCGCCGTTTCATCCAGCGTAGCCGCAAAGCGGGTTTGAAGTTCGGAAAGAAAGGTTTCTATATTTTCGGCATCCCCGGCTATTTCGCGGTTCAAAGATCTTGTAATGGACGGATTGTAAAAACGCGCCTCTACCAGATCAAACAATCCGGTATAGGCCAGCACCGCAAAGCCGGCAAAGAGAAAAACAGCGATTAACAGGCTCAAAGCCGCTTTCTGGGATACGGTCACTGCAATCTTTCCTGTAAAGCCCTCTCTAATTATCGACGATTTACAATAATAAGTATAGTAAAGAGTATATCCGAAAATCATAATATTATATACTTTTTTAATGAACGAAAAACAGCCGTCGGCCTTTCTGGTTGGGCTGGCGGATCAAAAGACGCCGAAAAACGAAGCGGAATCCCTCCTCAAGGAACTGGCGGCCCTTGCCCGCACCCTGGATATTGAGATTTCAGGCCGGGAACTGGTGGTTTTAAGGGAAAAAAAGGCGAAATTCGGCATGGGTACGGGAAAAGCGGCGGAAATTGTGGAAAAAGCGGCATCCGTCAATGCCGATTGTTTCATTTTTGACTGGAATCCAAGCCCTTCCCAGCAGCGGAACTGGGAAGAACGTGCGGGGATACCCGTTGTGGACCGCCACGAACTCATAATACGGATCTTTGCCGAACGGGCGCTTACCCGTGAGGCGGAACTCCAGGTGCGGCTGGCGGAACTTTCCTACCGACTTCCCCGCCTGACCCATAAATATATCGATCTTTCCCGCCAGCGCGGGGGACGCTACGGAACCCGGGGAGCCGGGGAAACACGGCTGGAAACGGACCGGCGTCTTCTGGAGCAGCGAATACACAGCCTGGAAAAGGAAATCGAAGAAGTCGGCAAACAGCGGCAGGTTCAGCGGAAACAGCGGGAACGGCAGGGAGTTCCGGTATGCGCCGTCGTAGGTTATACCAACGCCGGAAAATCAAGCCTTTTTAACGCGCTCAGCGGCGCCGGCGTTGCGGCGGAAAACAAACTTTTTGCCACGGTAGACGCGACAAGCCGCCGTTTTGAGCCGGCCAAAGGCCGTCCGGTACTTTTGGTGGATACCGTGGGTTTTATACGGAGACTTCCCCATATCCTGATCAACGCCTTCCGGGCGACGCTGGAAGAAGCGATCCTTGCCGATCTTTTGATCCATGTGGTTGACGCCTCCGATCCCGATGCGGAGATCTTTCATAAAACAACCCTCGCAGTGCTTGAAGAATTGGGGGCCGGCCATATCCCCGTAATCACCGTACTCAACAAAACAGACCTCCTCGAAGAAGATCCCCTGATCCTGCGGCGCTTTCCCGGCGGCATTCCCGTTTCGGCGCTCCGGAAAACGGGTTTTGACAAATTAAATGCCCGCATTGATGAAATCCTTTCGGGGACGCCGGCCTGTTTCCGCTTCCCTCCGGACAGGACCGATCTGGTTTCGCTTTTGTACCGCAGCGGCAGGGTCTTTTCCGAAAAATACGGAGAAAACCATATTGAAATTGAAGCCGGCGTAGACGGCAGAACGGCGGGGATGCTGAAGGAATTTATGCTGCCGGTGGAAAAATAAGCGGAAGACAAAACCGTTGCACGAATCATCGTCTTCGTGTTACGGTTAATTTACCATGAAAACCGCCATAGCCCAGATCAATTCTACCATAGGCGATTTTTCCGGCAACCGGAACAAGATACTGGAATTTACCCGCCGGGCCGCCGTAGAAGGAGCGGAACTTGTACTTTTTCCCGAATTGGCGGTTTCGGGCTACCCTCCCATGGATCTTCTGGATCAGGATCGTTTTGTTGAACTTAACATCAGCACCGTCCGTGTTCTTCAGCGGGAGCTGCCCCCCGGTACGGCCGTAGGGGTGGGCTTTGTAAACCGCAGCCCGTATTCCCTGGGCAAGTCCCTGGTCAACGAATACGGCATTATCCTTGGGGGAAAACTTGTTTTTGAACAGATAAAGACCCTTCTTCCCACTTACGATGTTTTTGATGAAGCGAGAAACTTTGAACCCGGCCGCGAATGTTCCGTCTTTGAATACGGCGGAGAGCGCATAGGTTTTGCCGTCTGCGAAGACGTATGGCGTGAAACCGGGGCGCCGGGCACCAGTTATGTCCGCGATCCGGTGCGGGAACTGATGGACAGGGGAATAAGCATTCTCTGCGTTCCGTCGGCTTCTCCCTATGTCGCGGGAAAACTCAAAATCCGCAGGACGCTGGCGGAACGCATCAGCCGCCGGGGCGGCGTACCCCTTGTTTATATCAACGCCGTAGGGGCAAATGATCAGATTCTTTTTGACGGCCGTTCCTTCGTCATCTCTCCGCCGCCCGCGGAATCCGTGCAGCTTATGGCAAAGGCCTTTGAAGAAGATTTGGCGTATTTTACAACAGAGGCACAGCCGGTCCGCCTGTCCGCCAAACCGGACAAAACCGCAGCTTCCGCCGGTAACGCGGGTTCGGATAACAACGAAGGCCCGGCGGGGCGCGCCTCCGGCGATCCCTTCAGGGTTGGCCTTACCCGCCACGAACTTGATGTTCTCGAAGACGCCCTGGTTATGGGGATTCGGGACTATATGAAAAAATGCGGCTTTACCCGTGCGCACCTCGCACTTTCAGGCGGCATTGATTCGGCGCTGGTGGCGTATCTTGGCGTCAGGGCCGTGGGCGGCGAAAACATCGCCGCTTTTAGTATGCCGTCCCGCTTTTCCTCTCAAGGATCAAAAGACGACGCTTCGGATCTGGCGGCAAATCTGGGATGCCGTTATGAGGTTCTTTCCATAGAGCCTGTTTTTGAAAGTTTCCTCGGAACGCTTGAACATGTTTTTGAAAAGCGGCCTTTCGACATTGCGGAAGAAAACCTCCAGGCAAGGATCCGGGGGACGCTGCTTATGGCTTTTTCCAATAAATTCAATTCCATGCTTCTTACCACGGGAAACAAGAGCGAAATGGCCATGGGGTATTGCACCCTGTACGGAGACATGAACGGCGCACTGGGGCCCATCGGCGATGTTTTTAAAACCGAAGTATTTGCCCTGTGCAGGCGGATCAACGAAAGGGCGGAAGAATCGGGCGGCGGCGCGGTCATTCCACAGGCGATCATTGACAAGCCGCCCTCGGCCGAACTCAGGCCCAATCAAAAAGACGAGGACAGCCTTCCCCCCTATGCCGTGCTGGACGAGATCCTCAAACTCTACCTTTATGAAAATCTTTCAAAAGATGAAATAGCAAGCCGGGGCTGGGACGGGGAGCTTGCGGGCCGCATTATAAAAACCACCGCCCGCGCCGAATTCAAACGCCGGCAGGCGCCTCCCGTCCTTAAAGTTTCGCAGCGCGCCTTCGGCATGGGCCGGCGCATGCCCATAGCCCGGGTGATATATGAGAGCTAACAGCCCAGAAATCATAAATTGTGGTTTTTGCGGGGCGGCGTGATCAGGAACCGTTTCCCCACAGCCCCCGTTTTTCCGTCCGGGCATCCCGTTCCAGCGCCCTGAATTCTTCCATGAAGTGAAAGGCAAAGCGGGTGTAGGCGTGGGCATAGCCTTCCCGTACAAGCGCGGCATTGAAACAGTCCGCTTCGCCGGAGTCCAGATAAATATAGGCAAGAAGCCTGCCGTAACGGTCCCGGAGATCCCAGTCGAAGGCCAGATATACGGTTTTTCCCAAAAGGCGCGATTTGGTATAGTCGCTGGCTTCTTTTCCGAAGAATTGAACAGGCCGTGAGGGGTGCACCGTTTCGGGAGTATCTACCCCGATCAGGCGGATCGTTTCCGCTTCCCCAAGTTCGGGAGGCGGACTTTCAACGCGCACCTTCACCGTATCGCCGTCCACATGGCCGGTTACTTCGGCCCGTACCATTTGGGAAAGGTCCGCGGAAAAGCTTGAAGCAAGGCCGGCGGCGTTCACACGGTAAAGGCCGTCGTCCTGCGCCGCGGCGTGCGCAAGCTCCGCAGACTCAGCCGGCGCCCGGCGTGTTTCAGGCGCCGCGGAACCGGACAGCACAGGCGGCCTGCATATTCCGCAGGGGCCGTAGCCCCGCCTGACCGCATCTTCAAGACGTATCGATCTTTTGGAACTCCTTAAGGAAGTACAGTTTTCCCGGTGGTATCTGATCCCGGTATTGGTAACATAAACGGTTGTATTTCCATCCGCCGCCAAAAGGAAAAGAACGGCGGCCGCGCAGAGAATCAACAAGCCCGGAATCAGAAACAACCGTTTTTTCATTAATACCAGCATTACAACAAAATATTGAAGCCGCGGAAACCCCCTAAAAACCAACTTGGGGGGTATGTTGATTTTATGGTATAGCAGCGTATGGGTAAAGGCCCCGCCGCCGCGTTTATTTGAAGGTCTGGTTTAATACCCCGTCGCAAACTACGTTTG